>JAMCZD010000158.1:0-4288 GCA_023473405.1 Candidatus Omnitrophota bacterium | reverse complement strand
TAGGTAAGCCCAAGGGAGCAACCGTTGAACTGCACCGGGCGATTTTCCGGCGCGGGTTCGAAATAACGGTCCTCGTCAAACACGTCATACGTGGGAAGCAGGCTCTTGGTGCGCGTGGCAAGAATCCGGCCATGCTGCAGCAAGGCTACGGAATTGGTGGCTTCCTTGCCGGGACGGACCTCGTTCCTTCCTACGTAGCCGACCAGCAACCCGGTTCGCGCAGTGGCTGCCGCTAATTCATTAAGTGTGTCCAGGCCCCGGGAAACAAAATGCCGCTTCAGCAGCAAATCCCGAGGTGGATAACCGGAAACCGCCAACTCGGGCGCCACCACCAGGTCAACTCCCGCCGCCGCCCCACGTTGATAAGCCGTCAGTATCTTCGCGCTATTACCTTCGAAATCGCCAACGGTGGTGTTAATCTGAGCCAGGGCAATCTTCATTTCCTCGGGGATGCGTTCAAAAAACTCTCGAGCCTCATTGCGGTCCGAAAAAGGTTTCCCGCAATGACCGGTCTTCCGCGGCAACCACGGCCCCAATTGTAACCTGGTGGCGCTCGAACCAGCCTTGGGGCATCTCGAGCACGAATCGAACCAGGTCCGAAGCGGCTTCGACCGGCGTTTCATCGAGCGGTTTCAATTTGTGGATTTCGAGGATCACGCCGTCGCTGTCGATATAGGCGCAGGAAAGTGGGATGGTGGTATTGCGCATATAAAAAGAGGCGCGTAGTGGCTGGCCAAAAACGAACAACATCCCTTCATTTTCACCCATTTCTTTGCGGAACATCATGCCCGTCGCCAATTGCCGCGAGGTCCGCGCCACCTCGGCGGTAACTTTCTGCGGACCAACCCAGAGCGTGATGGTGGGCAACTTGGGCTGGGCTGCGGTGGGGGAAAAGGATTCGTCCGTGACGGGGGGCAAGGTCGTTGCCGATTGATGACAACCGGCGCCCAGCCAAGAGGCGAGCAAGACCACTCCAAACAACCAATGCATTCGCATAGACACACAGTGCGAAAGCCGAGCCAGTTTTTCAATCACAACCCGCAGGTGCCGCCTCAATCTCTGCCCCGAAAGCCAAGACCCGAACAATCCAGAAGTCACCGGCCTCAATCGCCATTCATCACTTCAGGTGCGCATCCATCCAATCGAGCATGCGCGACCACATATCGGGCAAATAAGCATGCCCCACGCCGGGATAAAGGATGCTCCGGAAGTTGTCTTCCTTTCCATAGAGTTTATAAACCGGGGTAACCCGCTCGACCAGGGCCTCCACGCCGTCGGCCGGCGAACCGCCATCCTGGTCGCCCGTCATGAACAAAACCGGCCGGGGGGCGATCAATGAAATCACACCCTCGGTGTCAAAATGATTCAGCAATCCGGGCACAAAGTAATAAATTCCATGTGCCGGCAGCATCTGGTGAGCAATGAGATTCTGATAACGGGTCATGCAAGCCACCGCCACGCCCGCTTTGATCCGGTCATCCAAGGCCATAAGCCACCAGGCGCGCGTGGCCCCCATGCTGATCCCGGTCACCCCGATTCGGTCCGGGTCCACTTCGGGCCGAGTCACCAGGTAATCCAGTGCCATAAGATCATCCCGCACGATCATTCCCCACAGCGTCCGCCCGACCCATAGATTGAACTTGCTGGCGCTCATCTCCTCGGCGCCGCCTTTTTCCGACGGACCACTTGGCCCTTGACCGCTTCGCTCTCCGAAGCAATAAGCGTCGATTGCCAGGACCACGTAACCGCGCCGGGCCAAGGCGGGTCCGGGTTCGACGGGCGTATGGCGCGCCTGGAACAATTCCTCTTTGCCGATGGCGTATTCGCCGCCGTGCCAATGGCAATACAAAATCGCCGGAAGCCGCCGCCCAGTCGATTTAGGCAGCAATAGATAGCCGGGAACGATCGCTCCGGCCTGGTTGTCGAACTCGAGTTTTTCCAGGGAGTAACCATCGCGTTCTTCACGCCTGATTATCTTCACATCAGGTATTGACGGACGGGGCGGCAACTTGCCCAAAAGCTCCCATAGCTGAGCGCGTAGCTGGCCGCGCCGCTGTTCCCATTGCTGGCGTGAAGCCGGCGCTTTGAACTCGGGCACAGGCGGGGCTTTGTCCAGCCACCGTTGCCACACGGGCAGTGCCGTTTGGTCAGTGGCATTGCTCGCCGATGATGAAAAATGGGCATTCACGAGTAATGCGATAATGGATACGGCAAATTTTTGCATGGGAAAAATTTGATTTAAGTGGAATTTTAGGCAGACGGCGCGCCGATGGCAAGGAATGATCGCCGGGACAATAAACTCTTGCCTGAATTTGGAAAAAACTTGATGCTAACGGCGTTCGCTCAGCCTGAGAACGCATTGATTCTGTCTTATGGATGAAATGACTGAATTAGCCGCGAAGAGGAATTTTCGCGACGCATTCTGCCAGCGCTATAAGTGCAAGCCGGAGCAGTTTGTGTGGAAGGTATTCTGGCGGTGCATCCATCGGCGATGCCTTCCGCTGGTGATTTTGTTTCGTTTAATGGGTCCCGGATTCTTCCGCGTGGACCTGATGTTGATTGAAGAGGCAGGCAATGCGGAGGGGCGCGTGGATATTCAGCGAGCGCTTAACGGCTTTCGGGAGGATTGCCGCACCCGGCCGGGGACTTTTCACGATGACCTGCGGATTCGGGTATCGGGGAAACGATTGTACCGGCTTTTTTTCCGGACCATGCATGGGGCGCATCGTTCGAAAAGGCAATGACTCGAGGCAACTCCGCGGACAGGCTGAAATCCAATGCTTCTTCGCCCTCGCGGACTTAAAACAGATTCGCACGCCATTGATCGAGCCGACGCTTGAGCCCGTCCCAACGGGTTGGATCGGGCCGGATATTGGGAAAATCCCGCGCGAGTTGTTCCGCGGTGGGCACCGTGCCCCAGGCAGTGACGGAGAATGCCTCAACGGGGTGAGCAGAGGAAATGCCCAGTTGCGCGTTTCTGCGGGCAAACCGCCGGCGCAGGTTATTGGACCAATCGGAAAGTGACTTGGGCGGTTCTATCTGGTGGCGTCCAATCCAGGGCAGCCATTCGGCAATCTGGGATTGATGACAATAGGACATGGCGCATATCCGCGGGAACGCCTCCTCCACATCCACGGCGAAATCATACTGGTTCGCCCCGCCTGAGTAACTGTCAAACGCGCTGAGGATAACCGGCACCTTGCATGGTTGCGACACGCGCTCATCAGCCGGGTATTCAGGGGTGAAGGCATGGGGAACATTGATCAAATACGCCACCTTGCGCACCGCCTCCGCCACCGCCGCATGGTCAACGTGCACGCCCGCCAGCGGATCGGATACCACCGGCGGGCAAAACAGGTAATCCGGTTCAAAACACCGGATCGATTGCCAAAGCGCGGCCAGTGCGAACGGTTCTGATTCTAAAAAGGTCTCCCGCGGCACCCGACCGTCCGGCAGACGCAATGGTTCAAACTCATACCCGCCGATCCGCGCCGAAGCCGCTTGTTCTTCAAGCCGAATCCGCCCGGTTTCCTCCCGGGTGCGGCAGTAATGCCCACCCTGGCCATCGGTGCAAACCAACAGGCGCGTTTTTACATCCGCGTCCGGCTTTCTTTTCCATAATTCAAAGGTGCCGGCGGCGACAAATTCAAAGTCGTCGAAGTGGGCGTGAACACAGAGCAATCTCATTTAATCCTCGATTTCGGGATCGGTCTCTTCCCATTTGGGAAACACTTCCGGGGCCAGTTGGCCGCGCCGTATCAATTCCTGGAGGTCGCGTATTATTGTGCGCCGCGCCACTCGGAATTGCCGCGCCAACGCGGATATGTTCGGCCGCACCGGCGTGTTTCGGACCAAGGCCAGTATCTCATTCTGCCGGCTCAACCGGTCCGTTGACCGGCTAAGGAGCGATTCCACATCGGCGCGACGCGATCTCTCGAGTGATTCGAACCGGCGGATGACCTCCGCCTCGCCGCACTCTTGCAAGGCGGTCATTACGGTGTGTTGCAGTTCGTGGACATCGACCGGTTTGGTGATGCAATAATGGGCCCGGCGCGGGCCTTGCAGCGCCTGGATTTGCTGGTGCACCTCCAACGCGCCCGATACAACCACGATGGGGACGTGCGGCAGTAACTCCTTGAATTGCGGCAAGTAGTCCAAACCGAGCTCGCCCTGAGCCAGGATGTGATCCAGGATGATCAGGTTCGGCACATTCCGCCCGATCGCCTGCAGCGCCTCGCTGCCGGTTCGCGTCCGGACCAATTCATACGCGCTCAAGGCCTCCTCGTAG
>JAMCZD010000280.1:4683-5518 GCA_023473405.1 Candidatus Omnitrophota bacterium | reverse complement strand
CGTTAAGATAGGAGTAGGACCCGACCGAATCGAGCTCGCCCCACCGGGCGCGGGCGGCGGCGCTGGCGTCGTGCCGGGCGGCGCTGACCTGGTGACCGGCCGCCTTCAGGCCGGGACTCAGGCTGAGGGCTTCGGCCATCGCCTGTGCCAAAGTCAGGTGGATGACCGGGGGCGGATTGGTCGTGGTGGGGCTGTCGGCCGCCAGGACACGGCCGGCCATTAGAAGGAACAGCACGGCCGCCACAGTTGTCGCCAGCCGCATCATACATTTCACCATTCTCATAAAACAATTCACATGTTTCTCAGCCGGTTTAGCCACGCTTCGGATGGCCGCCCGGCGGGTGTTCCACCCGGCGCGCCATGCCGCAGCTCACGTTCCATGATACGAAGTCATTTAGCATATTCGCTAAGTATTCAGAACCAGACAAGGCACAAAAGTTACAAAACCTTCAGCTCGTTACTGAGCCGGCACCCGAACGTGTTCGCTTTCTCAGTTCGCTCACCGTGGCATGAAACGAGTCCTGGTCTGGAAACGAAATAGCGCCATTCGGACAGACAGCGACGCGGTTGCTGCACATGATGGTGCATTGGTGGAAGTGCGCTACGCGGGTGGGCCCGTTGGCTGAGCTATCTTCAAACACATTGTTCGGACATAAGCGGACGCATTCGCCGGTATCGCGGCAACGAGCAGGGTCAATCGTGGGTCCCCATGGAATGAGCTCTCGCGGCAGGCCCCAGGTGTTGTCGGGCGTTGTCATGGTTGGTGGGGGTTTAGGACGCGCTGTAAATGAGCCAGACGCCGCCGAAAATCACGAGAACACCGCAAACGTACTTG
>JAMCZD010000280.1:0-4673 GCA_023473405.1 Candidatus Omnitrophota bacterium | reverse complement strand
GATCACCGTGACGCCTTTGGACTGCTCGTTCCAATTCAGGAACCGCTGCACGACTTCGGTGAACGTGCCCGCTAGGACGATCACCGAGCAATGCCCAACGCCGTAAGCCAGCAACAGCGATGCACCGTAGAGTGGCGCAGTCTTGGCCAGATTGAAGGTCACGGCTAACATCGGAGCCATGTAAACAAACGTGCAGGGGCCAAGCGCGATGCCAAAGACCAGCCCGAGAATGAACGCGGCGAGCAAGCCCTTCCTTTTCATACTTACCTGACCCGGTCCCGACCACGGCATGGGAATAACGCCGAGCAGATACAGGCCGACCATAAAGAAGATGGCCGCCACGAAGTAGTTCCCCCAACGCCCCACGTCGCCCATCATCCGCCCGGCGGCTGCCGTGATTGCGCCAATGGCCGCAATCGTGACCAGGATGCCCACCGCAAACAGTGTTGCCGTGCCACTCGCCCGCGCCGTGCTCACCCGGCCCTGCCCGCTGATGAAACCCACAATCAGCGGGATGCTCGCCAGATGGCACGGGCTGAGGATGATGCTCAGGATGCCCCAGACGATGGATGCTCCCAGCGCCAACAGCGGCGCGCCTTCCACGGCGTGGCTGAGTTGAGTGAAGAGTTGTTCCATGATTATCGCTGGATATTGGTGATTGCCCCGCTGGCCGGCAAGGTGGAGTTGGTGTTTGTGGATTCAACCGCCACCCAGGAATTGCTTGGCAGCAGGTTGAGACCTTGTATCAGCGGACAGCACGCACCCCCGGCCCGCGCTGGACGCCGTCCCTTTTGGGCGCTCCAGAGTACCACCCCGACAACAACGGCAGCGCAGGTAAGGAGCGTGCGGCGGTCGGTTTTCATGTCACTTGCACTCCCCTAACTTGCAGGCCTTGGCGATCTGTTCCGGTGAGAGCTTCATTTTGTCACTTAGAGCCTGCGCAATAGTGATTTGGCGGCCGGTTATCGCTGGACGCGCGTCCAACCATTTCTGCAAATTGCCCCCGTTGACGAAAAATCCCTGCTTGAAGCAGCCAGCGGAAGCCCACTTGCCATCCGGTCCCTTCGTTTGACCAAACCACGCAATGGCGGTGGCCGGTTCGAGCGATGCGATCTGTCCGTCCAGCGTTTTCACCCGGATCAGTTCGCCCGTCAGACCGTCCTTCGCCTCGACTTCAATGTCCTGTTTTAGCCGCGCGGCCACGCCCATCGCGCAATGCGTGCAGCACCCGTGGCCGTGCGTGGTACCGAACTTCACCCCGCAGGCGTCTTCCGGATAGACCGCACGGTCGCAGAAGGCGCAGCGCGTGGCCAGTTCCTTGGAGCGGAGCATGTCCCAGGCGAGAAGATTGCCGGGACTGGTCTGCTGCTCCTTCGCGGCGGCGGCCTTATCGGCAAACGCCTTGGTCGTCGGCCGACCCTTCGCGTCCATGCCGTAGATATAGGTCGCTGCGGCAGCCGCCACAAGATTGCCGCTGGCCCAATCCGTCACGCTTACTTTGGCCTCTTCGACTATCGGGTCCGCGCCTACGATGCTGGAGAAGTAAATGAAATAGCAATGCGGCGAGCATAGAACACGCTGTTCACTCTGCCCCTTCACCACCGTCTTGGTCTTTGGCTGAATGTCTTCATCGCACATGAAACAGACATGGTCGCGCGGACGGGTGTCTGGCTTTACCGGTTCTTCGAGGATAATGCCGGCGCTGGTCTTGCCGGTCAGATCTACGCCTAGTTCCTTCCACTTGCCCAGGATGTCTTCCTTGCCAAAGAACCCGACATGACGGAAAAGTTCCTTGCCGCTCACATCGAAGAAGATTTGCGTGGGAATCATCTCGATCCTAAAGGCCTTGCCGGCATCGGGATTCTTCCACACATCAATGAACTCGACGTTCATCTTGCCGGCGTATTCTTTTTTCAGGTCCTCCAGGATGGGGGCCATCGCCTTGCACGGAATGCACTTGTCCGCGCCCAAGTCGATCAGCTTGGGAAGTGGAGCGTTTGTCGCCGGCGCGGACTTGCTGGAATCGTTCCCCGCGACAGCGATCGCATTGGCGGGGGTGGATTCAACGGGGGCCTTGCTCTGCTCAAGAGCCACCGCTCCGATTACGGCCACGGCGAGCGCGGCCACAATGATGATTTTTATGGGTGTCTTCATAGTTCAGTTTAGGTTCACGTTCACAGTTTGATTTTCTGGAATAGCACCGGCAGCCACGGGCAATATATGTCCGCGACTTGGGACTCCATTTCGGCCAGCGGTTTCACGGGAATCAGGTCTATCACGTCGGCAAGCGGTGGGTTGGATCAAAGCTCGTTTCATTCATCCTCATCCGGTCGATTTACCTCGGAAAATCCAAGGCTTGAGCAGATTTCCAGGAAGGGCGCCTTAAGGTGTCGATATTCACCAGTAAAAATGGGGGTGCATAGCGACGGCTTAATCTCTCCACTCCACAGACGCACCGAAAACGCCAAGCACGTTTTCTCCCCGCACGCCCGGCAGTTGGTGCCGGGCAGACGCTTGTAGATTTCAAAGGCGGGCGGCTTCTTACGCATCTCCCAGGAGGGTTCGATGGAATGGCGCCGTCCCCATATTTCGTTCACCCGGCAGCGAATATTTTCCCGGGTGTGCCAGGCATCCACCAACTCATCAGCCTTGGCGATGGTAATGCGCCGGTCATAAACGGAAATTAGGCGATAGGCATCCATGTAGGTGAAAGTCTCAACCTCACGGCAGTACATCGCCTGGACCATTTCGGTATTCAGGTAGGGAAATACGTCGCTGAGATTTGCGGCAATATGAGCGATCAGGCGAATCGTCGTTACATCAGGGACACACGGAGCCATCACCATAATCGAGCAAGTCCCGAGGATGTCCTCCTCGAACGCGGGAGGCATTGTGTCGGGAACCGTGATCTTTGCCGGCTGATAATCCACCCAACCGGAAGAGACAACTTGAGCGCCGGCTTCTTGAAACAATTTCACGCGCGTCTCTTGATCCATAACCAGGCTGTCCACGCCCACCCGGCCATAAAATGGGAAAGGCGAAAGAACGGTATAGGCTAAAGACAAGCGGTCCAGGCAAGCTTTGGCTTTGGCAAACTCGGCTTGGCGAGGGAAAGTCAGAATGTCCTTCCCATCAGTCATGGCTTGATCTTCTGATGAAGAGCCGGCAAGCGCGTCCGATACATTTCGGTAACCTGCGGCTCTATTTCGGCCAGCGGCTTTACCGGGATGAGGTCCATCACTTCGGCAGGGGTGAGACCCGATTCAAGCAGTGTCCGCGCCGCGCCGCATACCATGCGTTTTAGGGCGGGGGTAATCTCGGCGTCGCTCAAGCCAAATCCGGCCGCGTTCGCTGCCGGGCTGGCAGCCTCGCTGGGTTTATGGTTCGGCTTCAGTTGGGGCGGATTGGCGCTTGCGGCAGCGCCAGTGGCCATCTTGAGCTTCATCTTTCCCCACGAGCCACTGATTCCGTTCATCGTGGGTTGCGCGGGCCTGGCCGTCCTCTGTGCCCGGACGCCCGGTGAAGGACGGGAGTGGCTGGACGCAACCTGGACGCTGGGCAAACAGATCTTCCCGCTGCTCATCGGCGGCGTATTTGTCTCCGGCATTTTGCTGGGCAGACCAGGGCACGAAGCCTTGATACCCTCGGAATGGATCAGCCAATCGGTCGGCGGGAATTCTCTCCTGGCCAACCTATTCTCCTCGGTGGTGGGAGCGTTCATGTATTTCGCCACGCTGACGGAGGTGCCGATTCTCCAGGGCCTCCTAGGCTCAGGTATGGGCAAAGGCCCGGCGCTGGCTCTACTGCTCGCCGGCACGGCACTTTCGCTGCCCGCCATGTTGGTGCTCCGCAGCATCATGGGCATGAAGAAAACGGTGGTCTATGTGTCGCTGGTTATCGTAATGGCGACTTTCACCGGACTCATTTTCGGAGCGTTGTTCCAACCAAAAATCAAAGGAATCCCATCATGCAACTCCTCGTCATTGGCCCCGGCTGCGCCAAGTGCAAGACCCTGGCCCAATTCACCGAACAGGCCGCCAAAGAACTAGGTCTGACCTGCGAACTCAACAAGGTCACTGACCTCAAACAAATCATGACGTTGGGCGTGATGATGACGCCCGCGCTCGCCGTCAACGGCACTATAAAGGTCGTCGGCAAGGTGCCGAGCATCCCCGAGATCAAAGCCATCCTGCAACAGGTAGCAGCGTGAAACGTGAAAGGAAATCCATGAGCACCAAAACCGTCGGTTTCGTGGGCGGGGGACGTGTCGCCCGCATATTTCTCGGAGGCTGGAAGCGGGCCAACGTCCTGCCCGCCCGGATTGTGGTGAGCGACTGCAATGCCGAAGCGCTCGACAGACTCAAAGTCCAGTTTCCCGGCATCGAAACGGCGCCGGGAAACAGCGCGGCGGGCGCCTCGCAGGACATCGTGTTCCTGGCGGTACACCCTCCGGTCATGGCAGAAGCGGCGACCGGCATCAAAGGCAGCATGAAGCCGGGTGCGCTCGTGGTGTCGCTCGCGCCCAAGTTCACTTTCGCCAAACTCAGCACGCTGTTGGGCGGCTTTTCCCGGCTGGCGCGCGTTATTCCGAATGCGCCGTCCATCGTGAACTTTGGATTCAATCCCGTCGCGTTTGCACCCTCGCTCACCTCGGCGGACAAGACGGAAGTTAT
>JAMCZD010000500.1 GCA_023473405.1 Candidatus Omnitrophota bacterium | reverse complement strand
GAAGCAGACCGGCGAAAGGCGAGTCGTCCAGCAGATAGCCCAAGCCGCCTCCGCCCATGCAAACGATAAACATGCAAAGCCGGCTGGCGACGTTGGAAATGAGGTCGGCAAGACTGTGCCGCGCCAGGCTGCCGACAATCAAGGGGTCACTCTGCTCCAACGCCATCACCACCCGGTAGCACAAGTGCAGCTCGCCGGTCGGATGCACAATCGGACTGAACTCGAGCTGGGCCCCGCAGCTCCGTTGAAGAGAGTCCCATTGAAATGCGGGAACCCCGGCGGACAGGGCGGGGTGAAGGGCCGCTCTGCCTACCGGGAGGATCGGCCATCCGACCACGTCAAGGCCCGGGTATCTGCGAGTGAACTCCTTCTTGAGCACGTCGAACTCGATTTCGCTTTTATGCGCTACAGAGACGGACATCTTGGTGATTCCCATGTCGATAGCGGTGTCCATGGCCGAAAGCACGGTCTCGAGCGGGATTTCGCGCAAGTGAGCGGCGTCGATGCTGAAACCCAGGACCGTGATGCCGTCGAGCGTTTCAAGGTATTGTCGCGCGCGTTGGCGGTTGCGCCCCCAGAAACCGTTGGTCTGGATAACGAGGTTGCGGCCATGAGCGCGGCAGAGCGCGGCGGCGGCTTTGACATGGTCCGGCAGAAGGAATGGTTCTCCGCCGCTGATGCAAAGAGAGGCGATATTGGTTTGGAGGGCTTGCTCGGCCACAGAGCGGAACAAATCGATCGGCATCTGTTCACCGCGCTCCGGGGAGCATGAGTGCTGGCAATGCTCACAGCGGAGATTGCACCTGAAGGTGGGGACAATTACGAGAATCCCCGGCTTCAATCGTCGAAAATCAGTCTGCATGGAATGCCAGCGCTCCCATGCCGTTCAACTTGAGCAGCCCGTCACCGAGCGTCCGGAAAACCTCAGCTTCCTCGAACTCGAGGAAACAGTTGCGAAACCGGCTTTTCAATTCGGAGACTCGGCAGCGCCTTTCGACTTCGCGCAGTATCGCGGCGAGCGTCTCACTAACGGCCATTGGTTCGCAATCATTGTCCGAGGCTTTCACGAGCAAGGGCCGCGCCCACTCCGGAACCGACACGGAGAGCGGTGTTGTCGGCAGGAAATACCAGCCTGGGGCGAGCGAAACGAGCGGATCGGTTGAAACGGCAGCCGCAGGTATGGTGGAACGTGCCGGGCGCGAGGAGCATCCCGAGAACAGCAGGCGATACCCGTGGCGCCGAATGAAGCTGGCGACCCACTCGGGCGGCTCCCAAGTGGTTATGGGCGAAAGCATCAGCGCTCGCGATGACGTTACACCGTAGCGATCCGCGGATTGATGGAATTCGGAATGCACGTAAACCTTGACGCTTTGGGTATTGCAAACCAGGTCAAGCGCGGGGTGTTGTCTCGCGATTTCATCCACGAACTCCAGGCTCTTCAGGGCATCGGCCTCGATTTCCCACGGAAAACCGACCATGAAATTAAGGACCACCTTGATCCCTGCCTGCTCGCAATCGGCGAGTATCCGCCGAACCATTGGGATCGAAATGCCCTTTTTGATCATCTTGAGCGTTTGCTCACTCGAGGATTCGAGGCCAAATTCGATGGTCGAGAATCCGCTTCTCGCAAGCTGGCAGAGCAGTTCTCGATCCAGTCCGCGATAGAACCGGGTCTGGATCATCCATTGGATTGGCGGTTCGGGAGTACCGCGTGCCAGGTCCGCGAGCCTGTGCAAGCGTTCAGGGCGGACGTCCTCATCAACCAATTGAACATTGCTCACCCCGGTGCAACGGACGGCCCGCACCGCCGACTCATAAAACCGTCCGGCGTCCCGTTCCCGATAGCGAAGAAAATTTACGCTGCAGAAGGCGCAATGGCCCCAACTGCATCCCTTCGATGAATAAAGCGGCAGGTTCAATCCCCAAGGACGATATCGATCGAGGTTGAACTGGGAAAAGTCCTGGTCTGGGAGGGATTCGATGTCTTCGACGAGAAAAGAGTCACGACGACGGAAATGCCCCGGGCAGACCACGTTGGGATGGTTGACATGCGCGCCCGGGCGACCCGCAATATGCGCCAGGGCCGACTCGCCTTCGTGGACGACCAGGAAATCGAAGTATTCGAAAGTGGCAGGATCAGAGCACAAGCCCTCGACAACCTCGGTGATGTAGGGCCCGCCGGCGACGATGCGAATTCCCGGTTGTGCCGACCGCAGAGCCATGGCGATGAGCATGGCATAGGGCAATTGAGTTTCGGTGACCAGCGAAAAACCGACTAGTTCGACATCCTTCCAGTCATATTGGCTTAGAAATTCCTCCAGTAAATTGTCGCTAGCCCGTTTGCGCACCTGAGCCGAGAGTCGATCCATGGAGACCGTCAGGTGCTCCGCGTTAGTCAACAGGTCCTCGAGAAAGAAGGCGTTGATTACCGCTGCCACGCTTCTTTGCAATAAACGCGCGGCTGCCTTATCCCACTTGTCCGGGCTCGATTGTTCCCCATGGATTCGGTCCAACAGCGGCAGAGTAAGCCGCAAATGCTGTTGGAAGAACCGACACGCGGCTGTGTTTCCGTTAAACCTTCGCGCCAGTTCGGCGAAACGGTCGTTTAACGACGTCCCTATTCGCGGCCAGTTGCCCCAGACGAACCAGAAGAGATCGACATTAAGATCGAGCAACCGGGAGCTGAAGCCTCGCTGCGCCAGGTAAGGGTGAAGCGCCGCCAATCCCGCCGGCAGCCCCGAAAAGCTCGAGGCAACCGGCGGAAAGATCAGAACAACAGGCACCTTATAAAGTGAGTTGGAAGCCTTGGCTATTCGATAATGCCGTGCGTCTTGAGGATGGCTTTTAGATTAGCGTCAGGCAGCTCGTTAATCTTCTTGACCATCTCCTCGCGGGAGAGCTCGGACGGTTTTGCGTTGTTGTTGGAATTGTTGACGCCCGCCACCTTGCTCATCATATCTTCCATGACCGTGACCGCGTCGGCAGTCGGCAGTTTATGGAGAACGGCGCGGGCATTGGCGGACAGCATTCCGGTAGTTGTAGGTTGAGGCATAATTAGTACTTTCTTTGGTTAGATGTTATTGGTTAGGCTAATTAGAATGCACTTCGCGTGCATGCTGTTGATGAATATCTTCTGGCAAATTCTTTTTGTCAAACACTTTAGGCACTTTAGTTACGGTTGGAACTTGAAGGGTGCAGAAGGGCGGCATGTCTCGCATGGTCTTGTCTATAGTTTCCAAGAACAGGTCCGGCGTGAATGGTTTCGACAGAAACGCAGTTACCCCGAGGTTGGAGATTTCACTCAGGGACCGTTTCGATCTGAGGCCGCTGGCGGCAATGAACTTCAGCTCGGGATTCATCTTGCGGAGGGCGCGTATGGTTTCCGCCCCGTCCATTTTTGGCATGGCCAGGTCCGTTACGACCAAATGGATTTCCGCGCGATGTTTGGAGAATATTTCCACGGCTTCCGAGCCGTCCTGGGCAAGAATAGTTCGATAGCCGTTTTCCTGGAGGATACCCTGCGCCAAATCGCGGATACAGCTTTCGTCATCCACGAATAGTATCAACTGCCCGTGGCCTTTGGGAAGCGGGTCTGGGTCCGTATCTTGAGGAGGCGTTTGGGCGGGCGATGCGGGCAGGTAGACCTTGAATTCGGTTCCTTGCCCGACTCGACTCTCAACCTGGATAAAGCCTCCATGGTCCTTAACGATACCCAGCGCCGTGGACAACCCCAGCCCGGCGCCGTTTCCGAATTCCTTCGTAGTAAAAAACGGATCAAAAACGCTATCGATGATTTCCGGCGCAATCCCGCTTCCGGTGTCGGAAACGACAAAGGTGACATAGGGACCGGGTTTGGCTTCCGGGATTTTCAGTGCCGACTGTTCATCCAGGAGTGCGTTTTCGACGGTTATCGTCAAGTTGCCACCGTCAGGCATGGCCTCCTGTGCATTGACACACAAGTTCATCAGGGCCTGATGTATCTGGGCGGGATCAGCCATGATCGTCCAGAGATCCTTGGACAGCCTGGTTTCAAGAGCAATGGCTTGGGAAAAGGTTTCCCTGATAACCTCAACCATCTCTCCGAGCAAATAACGCGGCTGCAGGGTAATCCTTTGGCCTCCGATGCCCCGGGCAAAGGCGAGCACCTGTTTGATGGTGTTGGCGCCGCGTTCGGCGCTGGCTTCTATGGTATCCAGCAATTTCCGGCCGGTTTCACTGGGAACCTTGTCACGAAGCATCGATACTCCCAACAGGATTGGAGTAAGCACGTTGTTGAGGTCGTGTGCAATGCCGCCTGCCAATCGGCCTATGCTTTCCATTCTCTGGACGCGCAGGAATTGCGCTTCGATGCATTTATTCTCGGTAATATCGGTGTCTACCACCAGGATAGATTGGGGCATTCCGTCCGTGTCGCGCATCAATGTCCAGCGGCTTTGGACGATCACCTTTCGCCCGGTTTTGTTAAACTTCTCCAATGGGCCGTTCCACTGGCTAATCTTCAGCCGGCCTTCCAAGCAGGCTTTGGGAGACTCACGATCGAGTAAATGAATCGCGCTTGGAATATCTCGATCAACGACTTCCGGCGCGGTCCACCCATAGAGCCTTTCAGCGCCTTTGTTCCAGTAAACAATGCCGCCTTCAATGCCAACCAATATGATCGCGTCCCGCGCAAGGTCAAGTAACTCAGCCTGGGCGCGAATTCTTTCCGCCATCTGTTGGTTCTTGGTTATATCGAGCAAGCAAGCCAGGAAATGGACCGGCTTATTGTCGGCATCCACAACCAGGTTTGTGTAAACACTCAACCAGAGGGTGCGACCGTCCTTGTGACGGTATCGCTTCCGTGAGCTAAAGGATTTAAGGTCGCTTTCGATCATCCTTTGATACTGGTGCCAGTCGGCTTCCGCGTCCTGTGGATGGGTCACATCCTGAACTCGCCGGGCGAGCAACTCCTCTTCGGAATACCCAAGCAGATGGCAGAGCGCGTCGGGAACCTTGAGCCAGCGGCCATCCAATCCAATAAGAGTCGTCATCGGCTGAGAGTATAAATCGGTGCGCGCCAGGTTCGCCTGGAATTCGGCTAAAGCGTCCTGAACCAATTGTTGGCCGGCGAGGACCAGGCTCGGGTTTTCATTGGCTTGGTCAGGCTCGCGGCTCTGTTCCATCGCCCTGTTCTCGAAGATAGGGGGTTGGCGGAACTGGAATGAACGGTATGCCGCCAGCACACCAGCCAGGATCAACCCGCCGAAGAACAGACCCATCTCAAAGGCACCCAACCAAGGGTCAGCCGACGAACGGTCCCGGAACAACGCGCCGGCGCCCTCCGTGGCGTAAGACTGGGAACTAATCCGGTTCCATTCCCAATGCAAGGAGGCGAAGAGTAAGAGAAGGGATATGGCTACTCCTGATAGAAGGGCAAGCGCATACACCTGACGACGTCTGAACCATGGCGATGTCATTTTGGGGAGGACTATTGCCGTTATTCGTTTGCTACGGGACTCAATGTTTAACGTTTACGGCCTGT
>JAMCZD010000038.1 GCA_023473405.1 Candidatus Omnitrophota bacterium | reverse complement strand
CGATGGTTCCAAGCTGGATGAGACGAAATGGAACCGGCTCGGGGACTGGAAACGGCGCGACGGTTACTGGATCAAGGAGGATGCATTTCTGAGCGGAAAAGGAACCCTCCTGCTCCGAACCAGGAAAGACGGCGATCGTTACACCTGCGGGGCGATCAATACCCAGGGCAAGTTCGAGCATGCCTTCGGTTATTTTGTCGCACGCTGCAAAATGCCCAAACAACCCGGGCATTGGCCCGCCTTCTGGATGATGTGTCCCGGCGTGAGCAAAGTCGGTGATGCGGGCCGGGACGGGACCGAGATCGACATCGTCGAGGTGCCGTGGCGGGATGGCAAGGTCACGATGAACCTCCATTGGGACGGCTACGGCAAAGACCACAAGACCGCCGGAACATCGGTGAAAATGCCGGCGCTCACCGAGGGTTTCCATGATTTCGGCCTGCTCTGGTCGCCGGAGGAATATGTCTTCTACGTGGACGGCAAGGAGGTCTGGCGCACGAAGGCCGGCGGCGTTTCGCAAGTGCCCGAGTATTTGAAGCTCACCGAGGAAATCGGCGATTGGGGCGGGGACATTCGCAAGGCTGAATTGCCGGATTATTTCGAAGTGGATTACGTGCGAGTCTATGAGATCGGCAAATGATGTCCAATGGGGCCAACCGGCACGTTGCTTGACGCGTGCTCCATTTGCACCCAATGTATTGCATAAAGCAGCCTGCGGATTCGCTGAGCTTAGTTTCCAGCCATGGTAAACCATGCGCCAAAGCTGATTTGCGAATCGAGTAATCCGGAGCCGGTTTGGGCTGAGAAATTAGGTTGAAAAACGGCCAGTATCACCGATAAAAACCTCGCGGATCAAGGACGAACAAGACATGAATTTGGACGATGCACAAAAACAAAAGATCGCCGCTTGGATCAAGGAAGGGCTGAGCCTTTCCGAGATTCAGGGCAAGATTGCCTCCGAATGGGGCATTCACTTGACCTACCTCGAGGCTCGCTTCCTGGTGGCTGATTTGGGGGCGGCGCCTGCCGACAAAGACTTTTCCGAAGTCAATGCTCCGGACGTCGCACCCCAAGGCCGCGCAGGGAGTGATTCACCGGCGCAAGGCGTCATTGACCAGGCCTGGGAAGCCGCAAACGGCGGGCCGTCGGACAGCGGGCCGGGTGTCTCAGTCACCGTGGACCAGATAACACGCGTGGGTGCGGTGGTTAGCGGGAACGTTCGGTTTAGCGACGGCAACGCGGCCCAGTGGTACCTGGACCAATCCGGTCGATTGGGCCTGGCCCCGGACAAAAAGGGTTATCGCCCCCCGGAAGAGGACCTGATCGAGTTTCAATCCGAGCTCCAAAACCAGTTGGCCAAGCTGGGTTATTAAGCTCGATTCAGCCTTCCGAACGCCGAAAAGGGAAGGCAAAACAAACGCCATCCCAAGCGGCCGGGTGCATGCCGCGCGCGGATAGATCAAGGAAAAGGCACACATCCTGCAAACCCAAGCAGGCCTGATTATGTCACAAGACAACAAGCACGTTTACGACGAGAGCAAGATCAAGACGCTTTCATCGCTCGAACACATCCGGTTGCGAACCGGCATGTATATCGGGCGGATTGGCGATGGGTCACACTACGAGGACGGCTGCTATATCCTGTTGAAAGAGGTGATCGATAATGCCATCGACGAGTTCATCATGGGCTACGGACGCGAGGTGTGCATCGCCATCGAGGGCTCGAAAGTCACCGTGCGCGATTTCGGACGCGGCATTCCCCTCGGGAAAGTGGTGGACTGCGTCTCGAAGATCAATACCGGGGCCAAATATAACGACGACGTGTTCCAGTTCAGCGTGGGCCTGAACGGCGTGGGAACCAAAGCCGTCAATGCCCTCTCGAAGGTTTTTATGGTCCGGAGTTATCGCTCCGGCCAGTTCGTCGAAGCCTTCTTCAAACAGGGAAAGCTGAAGGCCCAGAAAAGCGGCAAGGCCGATCATGAAGCCAATGGGACCTTGATCGAATTCGAGCCCGATCCCCAAATCTTCAAGGACGCGGTCTTCCAGCCCGAACACGTCGAGCGGCGGTTGCTCAATTACAGCTATTTGAACACGGGCCTCAAGCTTGTGTTTAACGGGAAGACATTCCAATCCCAGCTCGGTTTGCTGGACCTGGTGATGGACGACTTGAAGGGGGACGAGAGCGAGCCGCTCTACTCGCCGCTCCATTACACCTCGAAAACGCTCGAATTCTGTTTCACCCACAGCAACAGCCGGTACGGCGAGACCTTTTATTCGTTCGTCAACGGGCAGTACACCAGCGACGGCGGCACCCATTTGAGCGCCTTTCGCGAAGGCCTTCTCAAGGCCGTCAATGAATACGCCAAGGCCAAATACGAAGGCGACGATGTGCGCGAAGCGATGGTCGGTGCCGTGGCGATCCGCTTGAAAGACCCGGTGTTCGAGTCCCAGACCAAAAACAAGCTCGGCAATACCGAAATCCGGACCGAGCTGGTCAACAAGGTTCGCGAGCAGTTGCTCGACTTCTTCAATCGCAACCAGGCAATCGCGCAACAAATCATTGCCAAGGTCGAGGACACGCGGCAGTTGCGCAAGGAATTGCAGGCGGTGAAGAAACTGGCGCGCGAGCGGGCCAAGGCGATCTCGATGCGCATCCCGCAGCTTAAGGACTGCAAGGTCCACCTCGATAAGAAGCGGAACAAAGGATATGACTCGATGGTCTTCATCTGCGAGGGCCAGTCCGCCGCAGGATCGATCACCGGTTGCCGCGACGTTGACCACCAGGCGGTCTTCGTCCTCAAAGGCAAGCCGCTCAATGTCTGGGACCTGAAGCGCGACGTGATGTACAAGAACGACGAACTCTATCACCTGATGCAGAGCCTCGATATCGAGGATAACCTCGAAAACCTGCGCTATGCCAAGGTCATCCTGGCCACCGACGCCGATGTCGACGGCCTCCATATTCGGAACCTGATGATCACCTATTTCTACCGGTTCTTCGATCAATTGGTGCATGATGGCCATCTTTACGTGCTCGAGACACCCCTGTTCCGCGTCCGGAACAAGGAGCAAACCATTTATTGCTATTCGGAAACCGAGCGCGACCAGGCCGTCAAGACGCTGAGCGGCAAGGCCGAGGTGACGCGTTTCAAGGGCTTGGGCGAAATCTCCCCCACTGAGTTCAAGCAATTCATCGGCAACGACATGCGCTTGAGCGGGGTGGAATACAGCCCCAAGGCGGAGGCCAGTGGCATACTGGATTTTTACATGGGCAAGAACACGCCCGAGCGCAAGGATTACATCATGGGGCACCTGGTGGTGTCGGCGGAAGAGTGATGCCGGCGGCTGTCACCAATTATTTGTCATGGCAGAAAAACCGAAGAAAGACGATCAACAACTGGACTTGCCGATGAACGGGCTGCCGGCTGGCAATCGACCCGGCACAACCGAGCCGCCGGCCCCTGGACAGGCCGCGGCCCACGGCAAGAAAAATGGCGAAAGCCAGCCGGAGATTGTTCTTGAACAGGTCCCCGCCCCGGTCGTCCATCGTCCCTTTGATCCGGGCACCATCGAGCTGGCGCTGCATCGCCGCGTTAATACGAATTTCCTCGAATACGCCTCGTATGTGATTCGCGACCGGGCGATTCCACATTTGGGGGACGGTCTGAAACCGGTTCAACGGCGGATATTGTGGGCGTTGCACCTGGCGGACGATGGGCGGTTCATCAAGGTAGCCAACGTGGTGGGCGATACGATGAAGTATCACCCGCACGGTGACGCCGCCATCGGTGATGCCCTGGTGGTGTTGGCCAACAAAGGCTACCTGATCGAGGGACAAGGGAACTTCGGCAATATCTTCACCGGCGACCCCGCCGCCGCGTCGCGTTACATCGAGTGTCGTCTAACGGAACTGGCGCGGACGGAGCTGTTCAACGACGAGATCACCGAGTTCGTGCCGAGTTACGACGGTCGCAACCAGGAACCGATGGCGTTGCCGTCGAAGCTGCCGCTTGGCCTGATGCTGGGCTCCGAAGGGATCGCCGTCGGTTTGTCAGTGCGCGTCCTGCCGCACAATTTTCCCGAGCTGCTACAGGCGCAGATTGCCATCTTGAAGAAGCAACCGTTCAAGTGCCTCCCCGATTTCCCCACCGGCGGTCTCATGGACGCCCGGGGATACGCCGACGGCAAGGGCAGCGTCAAGGTGCGCGCCAAGCTCAAGGTCAAGGAAGAGTCCACCGTGGTGATCAAGGAAATCCCGCCTTCGACAACAACCGAGTCCCTGATTGCGTCCATCGAAGAGGCGGCGCGCAAGGGAAAACTCAAGGTCAAATCCATCAACGATTTCACCTCCGGAGAGGTCGAGATCGAGGTTCGCGGCCCGCCGGGCGTGGACGCCGAGCAACTCGCCGATGCCCTATACGCCTTCACGGATTGCGAAATGACCATCTCGAGCCGCCTGGTGGCGATCAAGGATAATCGCCCGGTCGAAATGACGGCGTCCGAGATGCTGCGCGAGAATACCGAGCAGCTCGTCCGCATACTCAAGCTCGAGCTCGAACTGAAAGAGAGGAAACTCCAGGAAGAGATCTACTTTCGCACCCTCGAACGAATTTTTATCGAAAAACGTATTTACAAGAAGATCGAGCAATGCAAAACCAACGAGGACGTCACGGCTGCCGTCTTCGAGGGGTTTAAACCGCATCGCCACCAAATGTACCGCGACCTCACCGACGCGGACGTGGAGAAGTTGCTGGCCGTCCGGATTCGGCGGATTTCCCTGTTCGACATCAACCGGCACCGGGAGGAGATGGAAAAGGCCAAGGCCGACCTGGCCCAGACACGCCAGAGCCTCAAAAACCTGACCAAATACACCATCAGCCACCTCGAAGCCCTGCTTGCCAAATACGGCCCATTGTACCCCCGACGCACCAAATCGAGCCGGCACGACGAAATCGACGCGCGCGAGGTCGCCTTCAAGGCCTTCAAGGTGACATACGATCGCGAATCGGGTTACATCGGGTACAAGGTGAACGGCGACGAATTCAAATGCGATTGCACCCGGTTCGACAAGTTGATCCTCGTCTTCAGAGATGGTCATTACCGGGTGACCGAGCTGCCCGAGAAAGCGTTTGTTGGACCCGACCTGATCTATTGCGCGATCCCGGAGCGGGACCGGGTCATGACCGTGGCTTACACCAGCCTCGCGGCGGCTTGCTGTTGATGGCGGCCACCTCTTTGATCGAAATCTGGTTCCCGTGGGCCTTGACCCCTTTCACCAGCAGGTCGCCCGGACGGGCGATCTGCTGATTGATCTTTTGGTAAGGCGCGGGCTTGTAGCGGATATAAATCTCCTCCGGCGTATCGGGCTCGAAGAAGATGATTTTCGATTTCGGCGGCGTGCAGTGGTAAACCTTGTTCAGGATGGCGCCGCCAAACTCGTCGCAGTACGGCGAAACGTCCGTGCCGCCACCGGCCAATCCCAGCCGCAGAGGAGCCCTGGAGCGAATCAGCATGGAGTCTCCATTACTCC
>JAMCZD010000468.1 GCA_023473405.1 Candidatus Omnitrophota bacterium | reverse complement strand
TTTTCGGCCCGATAATAGAGGAACGGACCGGGGTGGCCGTCGGAGGTGGTGCCCTTTACCAGCCGGGCCCGGCCGATCTTGTAGGCGAGCCGGTAATGCCGCTCGTAAGCCGCGAGTACCTCCTCCTTTTGGCCGTCATTGAGCCTTTGATTATCGGGCAGAAGAAATCGGATTTGGCCGTAGGGAGAGTTAATCACCCCGTAAGCCATGGCTTCAGAAATAATTTTCTTAACCATCGCCGGCGTCTTCTCCGGCGGGGTATCTCCCATAAAATCAGCCAGGAGATGGGTGGAGACTCCGGTTAGTTCGCCATACGTCCGCATCATGAGTGACAGCGACACGTAGGCGTCGAAAGTCATGCAATCGGCGTATTTGCCCACCAGGCACGATGGCCAAGGTGCGTTAATGGCGAATAATTTCAGTCCGCGCCGGCGGGATTCATTGGCCACGGCACTGAGATATTCGTAGTAGGCCCGCTGCAAGGGGTAGAAAGGCATCGCATCCACCGGATGGGCCCAATCCGAGCCGCCGGGAGTTAGAAATAGATCAACCCAGAAACCACTTACCGGTAATTTGAACAGCTCCTTGAGAGCCTCGACTCGGTCCCGGCCGAAGGGAAACCGTGGACTCGGATTGGCGAAACTTCCCTCCCAACACCACTGGGTGCGGCCCGATCGGTCTTTGATCAATGAGCTTTCGTAACGCTCGGTTACCCATTGCGGTTCTCGACTCGGTATGCCTTGCGACTTCTCGACTTGGATGGTCATCCCGATCGTGCCATCCAATGCGCAATAGGTGATCCCGTTGCTTTTTGCCCACTCGATCTCGGAGCGCGGATTCCAATCCGGACTTGAGTAACTTACCGATAATCCCCCCGTCAAGGCCGTGTTGATCTTCATTCCCAGCCGGCGTTCGATCGGCAGCGATTGTTCGGTCGTCCGCACGCAACCGAGTATGCCCGGTTTAAAACGGCTTTTCTGTCCGGCGCGAAGATCGGGTGAGGTAGGCATGTATTTCCTGGCGTAGAGTTCATCCCAGGTCGGCTTTGAACTATAGGACAGGTATAATAGATACGGCCACGGGCCGGTGCCGTCGCCGGGCTCGAATCCGTCATCGATCGTTCCCTCCCCGGCGGGAAGATAAAAGGTATGCTGGAGGCGCAACCGGTCCCTATTGCCATCAAAGCCGAAGGGAGAACACGGATCGCACCAAGCCACGACTCCCCCTTGCGCTTCGTTGAAAAGCGACACGATGGGCAGATACAGCGTGGAACTCATAGCGTCTTTGGCTTCGGGGGGATTACACAGTTCCACAGTGCCCCAGCCATTGTATAGGCTCCTCCGGTTTGGATAGCCATAAAGACCGTGCTGGAAGTTCACGTCTTTTTCCGCCGTGAATGACGCCGCCAAAAGGCCGTTCCTGCCGTAGGCGAATTCAAGGTAAGGCGCCTTGGTGAAATCGAATAGAAGAGCGCGGTCCACCGATTGTTTCAACCTTAGTTCCAACGCGACACACGCTGCAGCCTTGCGGGATGACCGGTTCACAGACGCCAGCCTGACCCGGACTGCCGATTGACTCGGCTCCGGAGAGTATTCAACCTGAACGTCTAAGGAGGGATTGTCCAAGGACCATACCTCAGTTACTCTACCTTCGGCTCCGGTTCTCGAACAGAGGCGAGCGGGAGCGTCCGCGCCATCGCTTTCCACCTTTAATAATGCCGTTTCGGCAACGACCTCGCCGGCAACGCGCATCACCGCCCCGGCGTTGGTGGGCCAGAGGATTTCCAGCCCCCCTTCAAGATTCCACGCCGGCACTACACGGCAGCCCGGTTGCCCCAATGTCCCTAAGTCCGCGTGGCGGCTGAGGGTGGTTCGATTCGGAGCAGTTGAGAGCGAATGGCGATGGGTCTCAGCCACGTTTAGTCGCATGATCCTGACAAACCGTTCCTCAAACCACTCGGCCTTACGCGCGGTGGCGCCGCCTGGGCAATTTGTAAGAATATGTCGGACACGCTCGAGCGCCGCGCTTATTTGTTGGTTATCAGTCCAGAACTTCCCATTCTGACATTGCCGCTGAACTTCGGCCATGAGAGATTCGGGGGTGGCAATTGAATTGGGGAATTGGGTGAGGGCAGAGTTCGTTGCGTGCCCCTGCGACGTTCCGTTTTGAGCTGAATTCGATGACTGAGCGGAGCGGGGCAAACCGGAGCCGGAGGCCGATGTTTCCCCGCTTGCCCGCCACAGCATCGCCAGAACGAGGACGAATTTGAATAGCAGGGGCCATCGCAGAAAACGGTCGAGTGAACCTGTGGTGCTCATGGTAAAGGAGGCTGTGGCGGAGGATGCTTGCCGTCAAGCGGCAAATTGCTCAGAGTTCTGGCCCATGTCACCGACTTTCCCGTGGTGAGGCTGGGGGATCCTGGTTCGGAGTCTTGGCAAGCAGCGGGTCGTGTCAATGCATAAGGGTCGGACCCCTTACACGAGGAACGCGCCGAGGCAAACAAAGGTTGCTCGCGCACTTCTGAACCGCATCAAGCAATTGCTCGTTCTCAACTGGCGGCAAAAATCAACCGCCCGCTCCCAATTGCGGCTTGCCATCGAGGACGTGCTCGATGCCGGCCTGCCGCGGGTCTATGACAAACCTCTCTTCGAACAACAGTGTTTTGTCCTGTTTGAGCACGTTTACGAGTGTTACCCGGAACAAAACGCGGGCATCTATGCCGGTGTGCTGTGATGACCTACTGCACCTACTGCACCAGTTGCACATCGTTGTATAGGCGGTTATGGACGCTCATAAGACGAAACCCGAAGAATGCATGCAAAACGCGACCATCCTGGCGGCATTCCTACGTCTTTGGCTCGGGAGAATTTCAGTCTTTCGATTTCCGCCATGCGTGCAAATCACGCTCTTTGCGTGATATTCACGCACAGGTATCCAATACGCGGCACCTTGGTGATCGTCGGCAAGTGTACCCTTCCTGGCATGGGCAATGCTTTTGCATACCCAGCGACTCTTCGGGGAAATCGATATGAAATGGCCTGCCGTTTTGGCTCTGATTTGGCCTTGGGCTGTCGGTAATATCTTCGGCGCCGAGGTGGCCGTGAGTTCGGTGGTTGCCTGGGGCGATAACAGAACGGGTCAAACCAATGTCCCATCTGACCTCACCAACGCGGTGGCGATTGCCGCGGGAGAAAACCATAGCTTGGCCCTGAAGAGCGATGGTATGATCGTAGCTTGGGGGACAAACGATTATGGTCAGTTGCAGATTCCTTGGAACCTGACCAACGTCGTGGCCATTGCGGCGGGAGGGGAATATAGCACGGCGCTGCAAAGGGATGGGACCCTGCTGCGATGGAACGGTTATGGAAATCTGCAAAAGATTGCTGTTGGCTCGAGTAACATCTCAGTCCTTGCCTGTTGTTCGCCGTACGGACTATTAGTCGTGCAAGTTGACGGCCGCGTTGTCGGTTGGGGTAGCGAAGCGAGCAAGATTCCGCCCGGTCTGAGCAATGTAGTCAGCGTCGCTGCCAGAGTATCCCATCGACTCGCGCTGCTTTGGAACGGATCGCCGTGGATCACCGCCCCACCTTCCAATCAGGTGGCCTATTTGGGGACAACGACGCAATTCTCGGTTCAGGCAATCGGCGCGCAATCCATGCGCTTCCAGTGGCAACACAACGGTGAAAATATTCCAGGAGCAACGAACGCAGTGCCGATCTTAACAGACTTATCCCGCAACCAAGCTGGAGAATACCAGGTGATTATCGACAATCCGTTGGGAGAGACCGTCAGCGATCGTGTCGTCCTGGAAATCCGGGAAGTCCCACCTGCAATCCTGCGACAGCCGGAATTTCGGACCGTTGTCCGCTGGATGACCATTCCGATAAGCGTCACGGCCGAAGGGCCGTTGCCCCTGAGCTATCAGTGGCAGTTCAACGGTGCCGACCTGGCTGGCGCAACGAACCCGGTGTTGACTTTAACCGACGTGCAACTGACCAACCGCGGGAGTTACCGCGTCGTAATAACCAATGCCTTTGGAACAACCACGAGTTCGAATGCGGTCGTGGAAGTCGTAGTGGTAGCCGCCTGGGGCAACAACACTTATGGTCAAACGAACGGGCCGATGGACATGACCAACGTCGCAGCCATCGCTGCCGGCGCCGGTTCCCTCCACTACCAGTGGTTACAAAACGGAGACATTATTCCTGGCGCCACGAACGCCACTCTGATTATCGGCAACCTGGCGCCCATCCATTCCGGGGATTATCAAGTGAGGATTCGGAACACGCTGGGCGAAACGCTTAGCCCACTCGCGCGTTTGACGACCGCCGATGCATTGCCAACGATTGTTCAACAACCGCAAAACGTGCAGGTCGTAAAAGGCTTCTCGGCCCGATTAAAGGTGACGGTTGAAGGCACGGCTGACAAAATCCCCCAGCCATAATCACAAGAGCAAAAACAACCAAGGAAAGCCTCCTGGCACACCAACCGAGCAGCCTCTGACCCCGGCACGCTTAAACCAAACGCTTAATTTCAGAATCTGCCTTTTTAGATGCTCCTTGAGCATAACTACGATGGACCTTCCTACAACGCCATAGACCAAATAGGGCCCCGATGATAAACCATTGGATGAACCCAAAGACAAGAGGCATCGCCAGGGCGGCTTCGCCCTGAGGTGGTAATCCAACTTCATACCACCACCATGCCAATCCTATTGCAGGAGCGTTCAAAAAATTATCAATAATTATCGGAAGGGCAGGTGCAAATAGGCAAAAAAAGGCCACCATAAAAAGGCCCGTAATTAGACCAATTAACAATATATAGGGTATATTGCGAAAGTCTTGGCGTTTCATATATTAATAGCCTTTTAAGAAGGCTTTCCAGCATTCTCCACATGGTTTGGCGTTTGTTTGAAGGTAACCCTGGAAATCTTCCAATAACGTTTTCGTCTGTGTTTCTGTCAAATTTATACGCTGGTGACCGCCATGGAAAATACTCCAGTAGCTTAGGTCTCCGTTGCTGAGGAGTGTTCCAGACTGCAAGGTATTGATTGTTGTCCGTCCATCTGGACCGTTCGCATCTAGTTCCGAATTGTCTGGATCACCCGGTCCATAAATTCCGCCTGTATTATTGAGCGCATCCCAATTATGCCAATAAAATCGCTTTTCCCACCAGTGAAAACCTATAAGGCTTGGTTCCTCTTTTTTCCTATTGAAATCGCCGTGAGCTACCCAGTCTTGAAGCGGGTGTAATGCCCGGCCGAGATAAGCGGCTGCATTGTAAGCGCTGTCCGTTGACTTTGTACATTCTGCCTTTGCCTTTTGCAGTTCTATACCCACATGACTTAGCCTTGAATCGCCTTCCCTTGACCTATTGAAATGCCAACCCCAATTCCAATCATTAAAGTCGTGGGTTGAATACAAGATGTCGATCCCGTTATCGGCCGCCCCGATATTGCGAGACTGGGTAGCTCACGGCGATTTCAATAGGAAAAAAGAGGAACCAAGCCTTATAGGTTTTCACTGGTGGGAAAAGC
>JAMCZD010000053.1 GCA_023473405.1 Candidatus Omnitrophota bacterium | reverse complement strand
GAGGAAACCACCGATTTTACCGTCTACCTGCATGCCGATGATCTAACCCTCCTCCGGGAATGCAATCCATCGATGCTCAACACGGTTCCCGGCCGGCAAAAGACGCGCTTCCAGACCTCGCCCGAAGTCGCGCGAGGCGGGTGCATGGTCCAGACCCGGTTCGG
The DNA here is from genome assembly GCA_023473405.1 of Candidatus Omnitrophota bacterium. GTDB lineage: Bacteria > Verrucomicrobiota > Verrucomicrobiia > Limisphaerales > UBA1319 > JAMCZD01. The sequence continues at coordinate 5,381 of JAMCZD010000053.1, read as the reverse complement.
CATCGTCGATGCTCGGCGCGAAACGCGGGCGGAGTTGGTCCGGCAATCGCTGGCGTTATGACCTGTTCAACCCAGCTCACGACCGGTTGCATAGCCGGTGCCTTGACCCGGCTTAAGTCCGTCCGAACCGTGGAAACCCGTGGCCGAGTGGTGCAACTGATTGGGCTGGTGATCGAGTCCGCCGGACCGTTGGCAGCCGTGGGGGAGGTCTGCCGGATCGAGTCGGCACGCAATGAAGGCGGCACCCTGGCCGAGGTAGTCGGGTTTCGGGACAATCATCTCCTGCTCATGCCCTTGGGAGAGGTGCGCGGCATCCATCCGGGCAGCGAGGTGATTGCCACAGGAGCGCCGCTCCGCGTTAATATCGGCATCGCACTTGCCGGACGGGTGATCGATAGCTTCGGCAATCCGCTCGACGATCGCGGCCCCATTCCCGGCGAGCAAGCCGTCGGCCTGCATCATTTGCCTCCGCACCCGCTCAAACGCCAGCGAATCCGCCACGTATTCCGGACGGGTATCAAGGCAGTGGATACATTCATCCCGTGCGGGCGCGGACAACGGTTGGGTATTTTTGCCGGCAGCGGTGTGGGTAAATCGACCCTGCTGGGCATGATGGCCAGCCAGGCCGAGGCTGACATAAATGTGATCGCTCTCATTGGCGAGCGCGGACGCGAGGTGCGCGAGTTTTTGGAAAAAGACCTTGACGATTTGGGACGGCAAAAATCGGTGGTCATCGTTGCGACGTCGAACGAGCCGGCCCTGGCTCGACTCAAGGGCGCATACCTCGCCATGGCCATAGCCGAACATTTCCGATCGGCTGGACAGAATGTCTTGCTGATGATGGATTCCATCACTCGCTTCGCCACCGCGCAGCGCGAGATAGGCCTGGCCGTGGGCGAACCACCGGCAACCCGCGGATACACCCCGTCCGTTTTCTCCCTGCTGCCGCGCTTGCTCGAACGCGCTGGCACCGACGAAAACGGATCGATCACCGGCTTTTTTGCCGTCCTGGTCGAGGCGGACGACATGAACGATCCCGTCGCCGACGCCGTCCGGTCCATTCTCGACGGGCACATTGTGCTGAGCCGCGAATTAGCCGCCCCAAACCATTATCCCGCAATCGACGTTCTCGAGAGCGTCAGCCGGTTAAATCGCGATTTGCTTAGCCCGGAGCAGCTTCAGTTGGCCGCTTCGGCTCGCGAGCAAATGGCTATTCATCGAAAAAACCAGGACTTGATCAATATCGGCGCTTACGCTTCCGGGAGCAGCGCGGCGATAGACGAGGCAATCCGGCTGGACGAGCCGTTGCGCCAGTTCCTGCGCCAGCCCATGACTCAAGGATTTTCGTTGGCCGAAAGCTGGTCGCTCTTGACCCAGGCCATCGCTCCGGCTCAGCCCGCGAAATCGCCATCACCGCACCGGGATGGAAAAGGATGAAACGGTTTCAATTCACGCTTCAGACACTGCTGGCGTGGCGCGAGCAGAAAGAACAGACGGCGCAGCGCCGTTATGCGCAAGCCCTGGGCGACTCGGAGCGTGTCCGAGTAAAGATGCGGTCCATGGAAGCCGATCTCGAGCGATGTTGGGAAGCGGTCCGGGAACAAATCATGGCCGGTATTTCGGCAGGTAGTTTGGCCCGGCTCCGGTCCTACACCGCGCGGGTCGAGGAGAGGCGCAAGCAGTTGCAGCGCGAGTATCAGACTGCCTGCCGAATCGCCGAACAAGCCAGGTGCGACATGGTATGTGCCATGCAGAATCGCAAGGCCCTGGAGCACTATCGTGCCCGCCGCCGGCTGGCTTTCGACCTGGCCGCCGCTCGAGGCGAACAGAGATTTCTGGATGACCTGGCGGCTCGTCCTTCAGCGCTCGGGGCGGCCATGCCCGCTTGCAAACGAGCAGTTGGAATCGAAAGGCACCCTTCGACAAAGGGAGGCGAATCCAACTCAACCTTCGCCGGATCGAAAATGTTGGAACCAACGGAGCTTGCTCTGACCGACGCAGGCAACGCATCGGCGCCGACAGAAATTCAAATGCCTGGTCTTCCAGGTTAAGCGATGATGACTCGAGTTTTTCAATCGTCTTGGATGGCGTTAACCGTGGGCATTCTGGCCTACTGGATAACCACGTTCATCCTGATCCGTCCGCACCTGTTGCCCGGAAGCGCCTTGCGACCAACTTTTGCAGGCGACACTTCGCCGTTCGACTTCGGGCCCTCCTGGCAATTCAAGAATCCCGAGCTGGACCAAATGCTCGGTGAACTGCGCGAGGAAAGGGAGGCGGTGCAGCGGCGAACCACGGAGTTGAATGAATGGGAGAACCGGCTAAAAGCCGAGCATCAGGAGGTTCTCGCCGTCACCCAAACGGTTTATCGCGTCCAGCAGGAGATCGACGAGACGATCGTTCGGGTCAAGGAAGAAGAGATGGCCAACCTGAAAAAACTTGCCAAGGTCTATGCCTCGATGTCCCCAGATGGTGCCGCCGCTATTCTAAAGGAAATGCAGGATGACCAGGTCGTGAAGATTCTGGTCTACATGAAAGAGGATGAAGTAGCCCCAATCATCGAGACCCTTGGGAAAACCGGCGCGGCCAACGCCCGGCGCGCCGCAATGATCAGCAACCGGATTCGACTCTCCATCAGCCGGGTTCAGCCGAAGAACACCAAATCCCAATGACCTCACCGACTCCCCTGCCCCAGGCGAACTGCGCCCGTCAAGAGGCGGCGCGGTCGGAGAACATTTGCCTCATTCAAGGCGCGGAACAAGAACCCTTTGCCCAGTGGATCGATGAAGCAATAGCCTTGGTGGAAGCACCCGGGTGCCCTTTGCCTGTCGAGCCGAAGTCTTTCGATCATCGGGATAAGCGGCGCGAACCGCACCGCTCGCATTCGTCCGCCCCGGCTACTTCCGGAACGGGCCGGACGACTACCGGAGACCAGCAATGCGCTGCTTCGCCCGCGGCTGCCGGCCCGATGCCAACCGAAACCTTGGAATTCGCCAGACCACAGCCTGCTGTCCTTAACCATTCCGCAAACCGACCGCGAGAGGCTTTCGAGCATTCGGTCAAACCTGCCGGCGACGTCGCCGTGTCGGACTCGGCTTCGAGCTTCCCATCGGACTGCCGCGATGGGAACACTCCAATAGCCAGGAATGAACCTCCAACCGGCGGCCAAAGACCATCCCCAACATCCGCGATGGAATCGCCTTCACGGACGCCGGAACCGGATGCCGGTGAAACCATCAAACCCTGCATCTACCAAGCTGGCACAGCCGTTGCTATGCAGGTTGAACCGGTGAAAATGCCGCGAAACCAAGCTGATATTGCTACGCTAACCCAGCAAATTTTGCCGGTGGCATCGAGTGAAGACGGCGATTGCTTCAGCACTGTCGTCTCTCCCAAGCCGCTCTGCCTCGATACAACCGTTCCCGCCTGTGCGATGGTTGGTGCGGGACAAGGCGCCGCGGCATTCCCGGGATCGGTGCCCGTCCCGGCTGAAGCAGGGCCTGTTCTACTGGAAAGTGCCTCGCCGCGCAGTTTCATCGAGCGCGTGCAATCCTTGATTTTGGGGCAGGTCTTGTCTTTCAGGCAAACCGGAACTCGATCGTGGTCCGCCGTATTGAAGACAGACGATCATACGGAGTTAACGATCCATTTTCGAATCCAAGCTGGCCAAGTCGAGGCGGTTGCCCAGCTTCAGCACGGTGACTACAACGCCCTGAACACACATTGGAACCATCTGCAGACTCAGCTCGCCGGCAATGGTATTCGCCTGGCCGCGCTCGAGCCACCCACGACTTCCGACGCCGGTATCATGGGGAATGGCAGCTCGGGTTCGCCTCATCACGAGCGCCAACCCGCTCAAACGGAACCAATAGCTGCAGTCGCCGAATCAAATACCAAACCAGCAACATCGAACTCGAAGAAAGCCCAGGCCGCCCGGCACGGGTGGGAATTCTGGGCCTGACAATTATGGCAGTTACATCATCCTCAGCCGTTACCGGAATCGGGTATGCCGATGCCCAGTCGGAGCTGCAACCAACCGTCAAGTCTTTGGGCCAGCAGGATTTCCTTGAATTGCTGGTCACCCAGTTGACCTCGCAAGACCCGCTCGATCCTATGAAGGATACGGAGTTCATCTCGCAGATGGCCCAGTTCAGCTCGTTGGAACAAACCCAGGCCATGCAGGCCGACCTCGCGCAATTGTGCCAGGCAGAACAGTGGTCCCAAGCCAACGATCTGATCGGACGCAATGTGGAATTGCAGGCGGACTCCGGAACCGCGGTAACGGGTGTAGTCAGTGCGGTTACTCTCGAGGACGGTGTCCCCAAGATCGTGGTCAATAATACCCCGTTTGATCTGGGAGCAATCCTTTCGGTGTCGGCGCCTGAAGCACCTAAAGCCAGGCTGCTGGGGCTTCCCATTACCAAGGGCGCCGCCGGGCTATCGACTCTCTCGGATTTATCCAAGAACCTTAAAACATTGTAAATTTTATGTTGAGTTCGCTCGATTCAGGTCTTAGCGGCATCCAGCAGTTCCAGGAACAGTTGGATGTCATCGGCAACAACATTGCCAACGTCAACACCACCGGCTTCAAAGGCGCCCGCGCCGAATTCGCGGATTCCTTCAGCCAAACCCTTCAGGCCGCCACTGAGTCGTCAGACGGGACCCAAATCGGCACCGGGGTGGCCACTGGTGCGATTCACGATATCCATACCCAGGGAATCATCAAACCGACCGGCGTTCAAACCGACGTTGCCATTAACGGGCAGGGATTCTTTGTCGTGCGAGACGTTGCCGATAGTGCCCAATACGCCACTCGAGACGGCACATTCAAACTGAACAACGATGGTTATCTCGTAACAAACACCGGATTGCGCGTCCAGGGATTCACCGACAAAGGTATGTCCGCGCGCGGCGATCTGCGGATCGATGCCCGGGCGCAAATTGCCGCAAACGTCGCCAAGGCAACGGCGGACGTCGATTCCGCAACGGCGGCCAAAGCCGCCGCCGATGCCGCCGCGGACGGCACAACGTCGGATTCCTTGATCGCCGCCGCTCGCGCTGCCGCTGATCAACTGGCGTCGGCCCAGGCCGCCCTCACGGCTGCTCAAAATGCCGGCATTTCCTCCTTCAACGTTGACCGCCAAGGCATCATAACCATCGGCTTGACCGACGGCACATCGTTCGTGACGGGACAGATTCTCCTGCAGAACTTCCAGAACCCTTCCGCGCTGGTCAAGGAAGGCAACAATTTGTTATCCGGGTTTGATGCCGCCGGACCGCTCGGTCAGGCAGAGCCGCCAACCGCATCCGGTCTCGGCCAACTCGCCGCGGGCGCCCTCGAACAATCCAACGTCGATCTGGCCAACGAGTTTTCCTCGCTC
>JAMCZD010000292.1 GCA_023473405.1 Candidatus Omnitrophota bacterium | reverse complement strand
TACGGAGAGCCCTGCTCGATTTCGCCGATGCCGTGTCGTCGGGACTGCATCCGGATACTGACCTTGCGGAGGTCTGGCGTCAACAGGCTGCCCGGCTGCCTGATGCGCCAGTGGATGGTGGTCCTGTGGCGGACTGGAAGCCATTGCCCGCGCTTCGGGATGGCGATTCAGTGATTCAGCGGCGACCGCTCACCGAGGTTCCGCTTTCCTTTTGCATCATTACGGGCGGCCAGCGCCCCGAACTAATCCGTCGGGTCATTGCCAGCATTCGTGCCCAAGACATACCCGTGTTCGAGATCATAGTGGCGGGCCAATACCGTTCCGAAACCGGGATTCGCTACGTGCCAGGGGAGAAAGAGGCCCGTGAATGCCGCCGTGGCGCATTGCGGAACCTTGGCGCGGCCCAGGCGCGCTTCGAGCACATAGTGTTCCTGGATGACGATTGCCTGCTGGCGCCCGACTGGTTCAGATCGTTGGCAACCTGCGCTTTTAACGTGGACTTGCTTACCTTCCAAATGCGATGCGTGGACGGGACGCGCTATTGGGATTATGCCACGGTCGGGGGGCCTCGAGGCCAGCGAATCCTCGATGAATCGGAATCCGAGGACGAGTTTGTTTACGCGACCGCCGGCGCCGTTTTGATTCGTAAGGCGGTGCTCGAGACGGTTCCTTGGGATAGCCAAACCGTTTTTGGCGAGGACCTGACTATTTCTCGTGAGTGCCAGGCGCGTGGTTTCAAGATTTCCCACCATCATCCGAGCTGCGTCTTTCATGCGGACGGGACTTATACGAGTGTAGGGCGCGTTGTGTTTCGACGCGAACAGGGCCTGACTCAAGCGTGGGTCTTGAATGCAATAGCGGACCTTCAGCCGGCACAAATCGGATTGGTGTCCGAGTTTATGCTTGCCCAAGGACGCGCGGCGGAGGCAGCCGACTGCTTGCGGATCGGGATCGAGAAGAATCCGCGGTCCATCCCCCTGCTCCAGCGATGGGAAAAGCTCCGAGATTCGTTGGGCGGCAAACTCGCCGACGATCGTTGGTCGGCTATGGGAGATTCCACACTCTTGGCGGGATTGGAAAAGTCAGATTCAGCGTCGGCGGAAGGCGTTCAGGCCGGATTCCTGGCACAACTCGGCATGGCGCGCGAAGCGTCCCCTGCCCTATCTGTTTTGGCATGGCCCGAAACGGCGATGCCAGTTCGTTGTCTGGGGCCGTTCTTTGCCGGGACCTCGGAGGCGCAATTGGCCATCAAAAGGGTTCTGGAGCTGGCTGGCCGATTGCGGCTTGGATTGCACCATCAAGGCCCTTTCGCCAAAGACTGGGCCCTCGAACTGCCCGAGGCCAAACGCCAGATTCTGACGGGACTGTGTGATGCATTCTTTTCCATCTCCGAAGGTGTCACGGTTTCGTTTGGCTCGGTTATTGGACTGGTGGTTCCACCCGATGCCGAATACCGGGTTGGATGCGCCATTGCCGAGGTTACGCCGCTGACTGAGCAGCGCGTGACGGATCTCAACTGCATGGACGAAGTCTGGGTCCCGAGCGACAGCGCCAGAGAGACCTTGGCACAAAACGGAGTGGAACCGGACAAGCTCGTGGTCGTAAACGGCCTCGTCGAAGAGCTGTCATCGGCTTCGGACCAGATCATCGCCCGCCTCGAGGCAATCCACAGAAAGATTTCCATCCCTGCCTTGCCTTCCGCACCGGTAAAGAGGCTCGGTGAAGGACAATGCACTGCCGTGAGTGCTCCGGCCCGGGAAAGATCCCAAGGCGCCCCAGTCTCGAGCGGATCAGTCCATTGGCGGGCTGCAGTTCAATCCGGAGCGGAAGGTCAAAAGGGGAGATTGGAAATCGTTCGATTGAGCTGGGAAGGCTCGTATTTGGACTTGGGCAGTTTATCGCACGTGAACCGTGAGCTGACCCGGTGCCTGGAACATCAACCGCGAATCGAGCTTACTCGCGTGGCGTCCGGGCAAGTCGCCGCCGATCTATCCCGATTTCCCTCGCTACGAACCCTGGCGTCCGTTCTCAAAGCGCAGCCGCCGGGCAATATCGAAGTAACGGTTCGCCATCAATGGCCTCCCAATCTGCACCGTCCCCTTGCTGGCGCCTGGGTAGTTGTTCAGCCGTGGGAATATGGCGCCTTACCGGCCAGTTGGATTCCGGCGATGCGCAAGGCGGCGCAGATATGGGTTTACTCGGAGTACGCGCGGCGAGTTTACGTCGACTCAGGGATTCACCCTGCCAAAGTCCGAGTCGTGCCGCTGGGCATCGATCCAGGCAGGTTTCACCCAAACGTGCCCGGACTGCAACTGCCAACGAAGCGGCGTTTCAAATTTCTGTTCGTGGGCGGCACCATTCACCGCAAGGGCGCGGACGTGTTGTTGGAGACTTACCTAAGAACCTTCACCGCCCACGATGACGTGTGCCTGGTGATAAAGGATTTCGGGGGGCAAACCTTCTACGCCGGGCAAAGACTTGAAGCCCGGATCAAAGCCGCCCAAGCTGAACCGGGAGCGCCGGAGATTCTGTATCTGACGGAGGAAATGTCGCCTGAAGCCATGGCGGGCTTGTTAACGGCCTGCGATTGCCTGGTGCACCCGTATCGCGGTGAAGGCTTTGGTCTCCCAGTGTTGGAGGCGATGGCCTGCGGTTTGCCGGTGATTGTGACCGGCGGAGGCGCCACGGATGATTTTGCCGATGATACCCATGCTTATCGCATACCGGCAGTACGAAGAAATATCGGCACCCGGGTAAGCAACTTGACCCTCGTGCACAGTGGCTGGCTCCTCGAGCCGGAAGCAACGGCATTGTCGGAACGAATGACGTGGGTCTTCCACAATCAAGAGGAAGCGCGAGACAAGGGACGCGCGGCCAGCGATTACGCGCGCCGGGAATGGACCTGGGAACGCGCGGCGGAAGTTGCGGCAAGGCACTTGCGAGACTTGGTTGCAAAGAACAAGGCCGAAGCCTCGGCAATTGCCGAACGCCAAACGCGCAAAGCCAAACCGCTGGTCCTGCCGGCTGCCGCCAAGGTGGGCTTGCTGAACGAGGCACGCGCCCTATTCCAGCGGCAAAGCTACACCGAGGCCTGGAATGCCACACTCGACGCGCTCAAGCGGCGGCCATTTCATCCGGAGGCGCATTTGCTGCTGGCCGAGATTGCTCGAGCGGCGGGAGACTCCGTTGGCGCCCGATTGTGCGCACAGCGGGCCCGTGACCTTGCGCCCGGTTGGAAGCCGGCCAGGCAATTCTTGAAGCTTGCGTTCAAAGGAACGGTCAAGCACGAGTGGTTGGTGCTGCCCGAGCAGATTGCAGAACCTCGATCCGCCATGCCACTCCGTTTGACGGTTTGCCTGATTGTCAAAAACGAGGAACGTTTCATCGGCCGGTGCCTCGAGTCCGTTCGCGGCCTGGCCCACCAGATCGTTGTGGTCGATACCGGCTCAGCGGATCGCACCATGGAAATCGCCCTCGAGCACGGCGCCGAGGTTTACCCCGCCGAGTGGTATGACGATTTCAGCGCGGCACGAAACGCCGCGCTCGAACACGCGGACGGTGATTGGATTTTGTTCCTCGACGCCGATGAGGAGCTTACGGTCGAGGGCCGGAAAAGGTTGATCGACGAAATCAAGGAAACGGCGGTGCTGGCCTATCGTCTACCAATTGTTGATCACGGCAAGGAAGACGAGGGATGCAGTTATGTGCCGCGGTTGTTCCGCAATGCGCCCGGTTTATTTTATGTGGGCCGGGTCCACGAACAGATTTACAGCAGCCTGGAGGTGCGCCGCCAGGAGTGGGGATTGGCGAATCGACTCGGCACGGCAGTTTTGCTGCACCACGGTTATGCGTCGGATGTGGTCAAGTCGCGCAACAAAATCGAGCGTAACCTGCGGTTGCTCGAACGCGCCGTGGAAGAGCTTCCCAACGAACCCAACCTGGTTATGAATCACGGCCTCGAGTTGGTGCGGTCAGGGCAGCTCGAAGCCGGGATAGAACGGTACTGGGAGGCGTTTCATTTGATGTCGGCGCTGCCACGTGAGCAAAGGGTGCCCGAGTTGTGCGAGACTTTGCTAACCCAAATGTGCACTCACCTCATGGCCGCCCGGCAGTACGAAGAGATCGTTGGACTCCTCCAATCGCCCTTGGCGAAATCAACCGGTCTGACTGCTTCCATGCATTTCGCGCTCGGATTGGCCTGCCTGGAACTTCAGCAATTCAGGGCCTGGGCGGAACATATGCGGCTTTGCCTCGCCGCGCGCGATCGCCCCGCCCTTGTCCCGGTCAACAGAGACATCCGCAAGGCCGCGCCGCGCCATTGCCTGGCCGTTTGCCTGGCGCACCTCAAAGAAACCGAAGCGGCTTTAGAGACCTTTCGCGCCGCATTAAAGGAAGCCCCGCAGTCGCACCCGTTGCGCTTCGATTATGCCCGGTTCCTGGCAGGCCAAAATCAGCAAATTGAAGCGCTCCAAATTCTCCATGCCCTCGTTACCGAAAAGCCGGATGAGCCGGCAGTTTGGTTTACCGGCGGACAGATTGCCCTTGAACATCCGGAGTTCTACAAAGTGGCGCAGGATTGGACATTCGAGGCGCATCGGCATTTTCCGCACCACACCGCAATCGTTGCCCAACGGGCCGAGGCTTTGGTGTTAAGCGGCAATTGCCCCGAGGCGCTGTCCTTATGGCATCAGCTACCCGAACCCATGCCGGCTCAACCGTTGGCGGCCTTGATTTTGTGCGAGACCGTTGCCGGCCAAAACCGAACTCTTCCTGCGCTTCAAATCGAGCCCGAGGTCAGCCGCCAATTCCTGGAATGGTATCAGCGTTTGATCCGATATGGTGCCCAGGAAACGGTCACCGAGATCAATGCGAAGATAGAATCGCTGCGGCATGTCCTACCATCCGCCGCCAGGATGCTCATGGCCGCCATGAAAGAAGCTGCCCAGGAACCGCGGTTCGATGAACGCGTGCTGGCTACAGCTTAGATATACTCTAGACCCACGGTCTGAAGAGTAGGAGCGCGGAGGCCCTCATCCGCATTAGGGGGAAAGCGTGAGGAGCGTGGAGCGTGAAGAGCGTGCAAGGTGAACCGCGCCGCCAGAGCGATAGCGGCGACGGTCCTCTTCCCGCCGTCCCCATGCGGTGTCGTGGCATATGGCTTGTCACCGCGCTCCCATTAGCCGCCCAGGGCGGCGCCGCAGCGCAGCCCAAATTGCTCATGGGCATTTTCAAAAAGAAAGAAGTGGGACCCAAGGGAACGGGGCCCAGCCAGAACAGCTCCGAACTGCTAACAGTAAACCAGCAGGGATTGAGTAATGGGAATCAGGCGGTTGTGATTGCGCAATTTGTCGATGAATAGATCGTTCAGGACCTGGCCTTCCGGGATCAACAGCATGCCGTTGGCGGTATAAATTTCCTTGGCCAGGACCATGCCGGGGCGCAATTCGCACAGCAGCACCTCTTGTTGACGCCGCGTCACCATTGCCTGCGGCAGAGAGCGCAGGAAGGCCCGCACCGCATCGGGATCAAAGGCTATGCCGCTGTTGCTGCGAA
>JAMCZD010000182.1 GCA_023473405.1 Candidatus Omnitrophota bacterium | reverse complement strand
CTCGATTAATTGGGTCAACGCGTCCAGGCCAGTGCTGGCGGTCAGGTGAGGGGGCATTTCATCGCTCAGATGAGGGTCCACCAACGCCAGCCGAGGCAGCATGAACGAACTCCGCAGACACAAAATAGGAAGAATGAAAAAGGCCGAAAGCGGGTCCAACGAAACGCTGAATGCGCCATATGGCACCGGCCACGCCGCGTGAAAGGATTCAACCCTCCCCCCAAGCGCCGCGCGTAACGCCGGGACTACTCCCAACACCCCGGCTAAAATTACCCCGCCGGCGCCCAGCCAACCTGCCTTCCTCGAATCTCTACCCGCCAGAAGCGCGGCTAACCCGCTTGCGCCCAACAGTATGAGTGCCAAGAACAGTTCAGTCATCGAGTTTTCTTTCCGGAAAATTGGGGCGGCAGGGAGGCGTCGCGGCCCGGTTCGTTACCATTTCATCCGCAACTTCAAGATGATTGGTCCGTTCTCGACGGGGGCGCCTCCTTGAACAAGGCGCCCAAGCGGCGAACCGCCCCCATGATTTCGTCCCGGCTGGCTTGGCGCTTCAGCAACGGCTTGAACTGCCCATCCCGCAAAACAAACGCCAGCCTCGAGAGAAGCTGTAAATGCGCCCGGACCGTCGGGCTCACAACCGAAAACAGCGCATAAACCGGTTTCCCGTCCAACGCCCCGAAATGAACCGGTTGCTCCAAAAAACAAAGGGTCACCATCGGCTTGGTCACATGCAGCACGATCGGGTTGCGGACGTGCGGGATGGCTATGCCGTCGCCAATAGCCGTGGACGCCAGGGCTTCGCGCGCCAGCATCACCTGCAACAAAAATGTCCGGTCCACTTCCTCCGGCAATCGCATCGTCTCCACCAGGCTCCGAAGCACCCCTTCCTTGTCCGACCCGCTCACCCGATAAAATATACCCCCCGCCTGCAACGCGTCCGCCAGCTCCGGCAAAGGCACCGCCCCATTCTCCGTCTCTTGAAATATTTTGGGGGAGACATTGATTCGCTGAGCGGTGGCCCATTCGAGAAGTTCGGCCCGGTTAAAGCGATACTGGCCGCTTACCCGGTAAGCCGGCAAGTTACCCTCATTTATCCAGCGATAAATGCTCTTTTCCGACACCTTAAGCAGCTCAGCGACATCTCTGACCGTTAGTTGCATTTGTGCTCGATCCTAGCCTGTTTCTCTTTCAAAATAGACAACTTTGGACTCTGTATAGAATGCGTCCGAAATTGTCAAGCGCTGTATCGGTTCCGCGCTTCCAGTACGGGGCCGGTGCATGAAGTATGATCGGGGAGCGAGCAGTATCGATTTTGTGTCCCGATCGGGACAGTTTTTCGACACATCGGCGAAGGCGGCGTGAGCCTGCTCGATGATCAGGTCCGTTCTTCGATCGGCACGTAGGGGCGCTCCGTCTGTCCCATGTAAATCTGGCGGGGACGATAAATCCGGCTGTCCGAAGATTCCATGATCTCGCGGCAATTGGCGATCCAGCCCGGCATGCGGCCGATGGCGAAAATCACGGTGAACATTTCGAGGGGAATGCCAATGGCGCGCATGATGATCCCGCTGTAGAAGTCAACGTTGGGATATAACTTGCGTTCGATGAAGTAGGAGTCGTTCAAGGCTGCTTGCTCGAGTCGCTTCGCGATGTCGAGCAACGGGTCCTCCCGGTGGAGCACTTTCAAGAGTTGGTCGCATCGTTGCTTGATGATCTTGGCGCGCGGGTCGTAGTGTTTGTAAACCCGGTGGCCGAATCCCATCAACTTTTTGCCGCTCTTTTTGTCCTTGACCTCGGTGATGAACTTGCTGCCGTCGTCGCCGGTTTCGAGGATCTGCTGCAGCATTTCGATCACCGCTTGATTGGCGCCGCCATGCAGCGGTCCCCACAAGGCGCACACCCCGGCTGCGGCACAGGCAAAGAGGTTGGCCTGGCTGGAGGCAATGAAGCGCGTCGTCGCGGTCGAGCAGTTCTGTTCGTGATCGGCATGCAACAGGAAGATCAAGTCCAGCGCCCGCACCACCTCCGGTTGGAGAGGGTATTCCTGGTACGGCTCGGAGAACATCATGTGCAGGAAATTGGCGGTGTATTTGTTGGTCGGTTTCGGATAAATAATCGGCAGGCCCAGGGACTTGCGGTAAGAGAAGGCGGCGATGGTGCGCACCTGGGAGATTATGCGCGCCGCTTCAACCTCGAATCGTTTCGGATCGTAAGGTCCCCTTAGGTCCAAATAGAAGCAACTGCTCGCATTGATCATCGAGGAAAGGATGGCCATGGGGTGGGCGTTGTAGGGGAAGCCCTCGAAATGGAACTTCATGTCCTCGTGCAGGTTTTCATTCTGGGTCAGCAGATCGGAGAATCGCTTCAGTTGCTTCTGATTGGGCAACTCCCCGTAAATGATCAAATAAGCCACCTCGACAAAGGTCGAGTTATGCGCGAGGTCCTCGATGGGTATGCCGCGGTATCGCAAAATGCCCTTTTCGCCATCGATAAAGGTGATCCGGCTGAGACATGATCCGGTATTGGCATAGCCGTCGTCCAGCGTGATGTACCCCGTATCCCGGCGCAACGTCGAGATGTCAATCGCCCGTTCTCCCTCCGTGCCAATTACAATCGGTAATTCATATACCTTGCCGTCAATTTCCAACTTAGCCGTCTTGTTCATTCGCAACCTCTGGTTTCTAGTTTGTTCCGCCGCCTGCCACATCATCAGGCGCATCGCATTGCGGAGTCGCACCACGTCTACCCTGGTAGAATCGCCTCCCGGACAGCCTTTTTGAGGCTCTTACGATCGCTCCTGGCGAATCCCAGGCCCTCATGATACTATAATACTTTTAGCTGATTCGGGAAGATAATATTTTTAAATTGGCAAATCTAATGGACAGCCTCGAACAGGGTGAATCGGGCTTATTTTTTCCAGGCCGGCGCGATGCCCTGACATGGAGGGCGGATGCCTTCACGCGCGTGGGAGCGTCGGGAGCGTCGGGAGCGTCGGGAGCGAGAAAGCGTAAGAGCGTGCAATATGGGATGCGCCGGCAGAGCGAAGCGGCAACGGCACTTTGGGAGCCGGTGATTGGAGCGCCGATGACTCTAGTGTGGTGACGCGGAAATAGCGTTGTTTCCGCGTCACCACGCTAAACTGGCGGCTAAAGGGCGCGATTCAATATTTCGGCCATTTCATCCGGAGTCAGCGCGATGGGATTCCCTCGCATGCTGCTGGCCGCCGCAGCCTTCTGGATCAGGCCGGGAAATGATTCGGTCTTGATACCCAATCCGGCCAACGGGACCCCCCTTAGCGCCCGAACGAGGTCCTTTAACCATTCAAGGCCGTCCTCCGCCGAGGCGGTCGCGTTTCCGGTGGCAATGCCGGCCATCTCGGCATAACGCTCGAGCGCAGGATGCTGAGGCGTCCTTGAGCGAAGGGCCCTGATATTGACGGTCACAACATGTGGAAGGAGCGCGGCGCACACGCAGCCATGCGCCACCGGGAACATGCCGCCTATGGGCGCGGCGAATCCGTGCACCGCCCCCAGCCCGGCATTTGCCAGGGCCAAACCGCTCAGGAGGCTGGCTAACGCCATTTCATCCCGCGCCTCGAGATCGTCGCCATGGTCAAAGGCGCGCCGCAATGAACGGGCGGCGAGGGCGATCCCCTGGCGGCATAAAGCGTCCGTAAACGGATTGGCATGGATCGAAACGAAAGACTCGATTAATTGGGTCAACGCGTCCAGGCCAGTGCTGGCGGTCAGGTGAGGGGGCATTTCATCGCTCAGATGAGGGTCCACCAACGCCAGCCGAGGCAGCATGAACGAACTCCGCAGACTCGCCTTGACCCGGTGTTCCGGTGAACCCAGGACCGCGTTGCGGGTCACCTCGGCCCCTGTTCCGGCGGTCGTCGGAATGGCTATCACCGGCGCGGACAAACACCGAAAGGGCTGCCCGCGCCCTATCACCTCGAGGTAATCCAATGGATCGCCACCATTCGTCAGCATGACACCAATTGCCTTGGCGGCGTCCAGGGCGCTTCCACCTCCTATTCCCACCACCAGGTCGCATTCGGCATCGCGGGCCTGCCTGCAACCCTGCCGCACGGCATCCAATGTTGGCTCGCCCTTGACAGCGACCAACGCGCACTCGAGGCCCGCTGCCCGCAACTCGGCGATAAGCCGCTCCGCGCGTTCCCTATGCCGTCCTGTGACTACCAGCGCGCGCCGGCCCATCTCCGCCGCCAACGAGCCGGCTTCGCCCAACGCCCCGCGGCCAAAAATGATCCGGCCAGCCGAACAAAACTCGAATCGCATCGGCTTAAACATGAGCACTAAAACATGGAATACAAGCCGGTTTACGGGTTCACGTCCGCGGCTCTTGTTACGGCGCATCAATGGGGGCAGAGACGGAAAGCGGGAAAAATTTCTTAAGTTTTAATTATTTTAGGCTTGGAACAGTTTATTTTTTCGTATAGACCCTTAGAATATATTAGATTCGTTAAAAACGAATCAATAACTCATAAGCATAACTGTGAACTCAACCAGGCTGAACAGGCCGAAAAACCGGGGCGCCAAAGCCGATAGCCCATCCGCGCGGGACGGGTGCCACAATGGCTTTTCTCCCCGGACGAGTTTAACGGTTTGCGGGAGGATATGTTATGAAAAGATCAATCAGTCTGCTGGCCGTCGGGATATTCCTGGCGTGCAGTTTCAACGTTCGCGGGCAGGCACCGAATTGCCTTTGGGTTCAATCCGCTTCGGGTACGGGCGATGACCTGGGGATCAATATTACCGTGGACGGCGCGGGCAATTGCTATGTAACGGGATCGTTTGCCGGTGAGGCGGCCATCTGCGGAAGCTCGCTGGTCAGCACGGGACAGCGCGACATCTTCATTGCCAAGCACAATTGCGTGGGTGGATTGCAGTGGGTGAAACAGGCGGGTGGCGCCGGCAATGACCAGGGATTCGGGATTGCCGTCGATTCGGGTGGCAACTGTTACGTTACGGGCGAATTCCAAGGCCAGGCGGCCTTTGGCAACATTCACTTGGCCAGCGCCGGCGGCAGCGACGTCTTCCTTGCCAAGCTCGATGATGCCGGGGAGGTGCTGTGGGTTCAACAAGCCGGTGGAATCGGTGATGATTGGGGCCAAAGCGTGACGGTGGATGCCACCGGGAATTGTTATATCACCGGCAGGTTCGCGGTAGCTGCAAGCTTCGGGAATAATTTCCTGGAAGGCTCATCCGCCGCCAGTTTCTTCATCGCCAAATACAATCCCGACGGTGTCTTGCAGTGGGTAAGGGGTGCTGGCGGCACCGGCAATGTCTGGGGCCAGAGCATCGCGGTAGATGCCTCGGGAGAGAGCTTCGTCATCGGGCGCTTCGAAGGAATCGCCCGTTTCAACAATACCTCGCTGACCAGTGCCGGTGAGGGGGACGTCTTCATTGCCAGGTTCAATCCCGACGGAGCGATGCAATGGGTCCAGCAAGCCGGGGGCCTCGGGGATGACTGGGGTGAGGGCATCGCCGTCGATGCCTCGGGCACTTATTGCGTAGTCACCGGGTGGTTCCAGGATATTGGC
>JAMCZD010000106.1 GCA_023473405.1 Candidatus Omnitrophota bacterium | reverse complement strand
ACTGCGGTGGACGGCGGCGGAATTCTTCCAGGCTGGGCAGGTCGATATTTTCGCGCAACTCCGAGTGCAGAGCTCGCTCTGCTATTTCCTGAATACTGGTCTCGGGAAGTTTGGGCCATGACTTCCGCACTTCCTGCTTCTTGCCTGCGAGCAACTGTTGATACTGAGCCTGATCCATCCCGGCAATGATCGCGTTTACGCGCTCTTCACAGAAATGCAGATAGGCCTGCTCATCCTCTGCGCGCCGGGTGGACTCCTCCCGTTTTGTGCGTTCCAGCGACTCCCGCAATTGCCGCTTGGCGGATGTCTCAAAGCTCTCCGGTGGAATCACACTCTCCCGGAGCAGGTAGGTATAAAACCCCGGCGGATTGTGTATGGTGCCTTTTGACCTGGTAATGAGCCAATCACCGTATTCAAGTTGGTCTAGAATCGGGCGGCTTTCGGGTAGAGACTGGAGCAGGCGCCGGGCTTGTGCTTCGTTTAGACCCCGGTCGAGCAGGGCCTTGAGTAAGGATGGCTCCTGTGTGGTTTCGGCTGCCGGGAGAGGCAAGCCTGCCCGGGTCTTGTGGTCGCGATAGAATTTGGGACCATGGCCGGCCACGATTTTGTAGTCGCGCCCGTCGCTGGTTGACTCGATTTTGTAGTCGGCGAGATAACCGTAGAATTGAAGCTCTTTCAGGGAAGGCTCCAGTTGTTTCTTGAGGAAAGAAAGGTGCTTTTGTCGATTGATATCCAGGATCGAACAAAGATCTTCGTAGCGTTTTTCGAAGCGCCCTTCGCTTCTGGAAGCGTAAAGCCAGACCTGGAGCAGGGGAACGAGAGCCTTGGCGATGTGATTCCGCAATTTCCTGTAGGTCTCAAAATCGATCGGCATCACGTAGTTGTTGTTGATGTTTTCGATTTGCCATTCGGAAAGCCATACATAGTTCCGGTCCGCCACCGAACCATCCGGCATCTGCATCCCAAGTGCTACCACCCTGTCAAAAACGTGGAATGTGTCCGTAGCCCAAGCCTTGCGTCTGGCCAGGTAGACCACACCGTTGGAGCTGATGCCGGTCAAGGTCATCCTTTGCAGCCACTCATAGACTTCCTGATAGTTGTTCCCCGCATTCTTCACACCCAGCACGTTTAGCATTTGTGTGGATGTGAACCCGATAGGATTCCGGACGGATCCCTGTTTGAGCCGGATATCGTTTACAAGTTTTTGAAAAGCCAGATACTTATCGAGATCCGCGGTTGTGGGCAAACCGTATTTCGCGGAAGGCAGAATGGTGGCCTCGGTCTCAATGATCCGACCGGCGATTTCGCGGCGGAAGCGGATGGTCCTTTCGCGAACTTCCACCCTGCCACGGGATTTTGAGGTCGTGAAGAAACCGAGTGTGCTCAGATTCTTCTCAATTTTGACGAAGTCCTGCGTGGTCGCCAGGATCTTTGTATTGGCGTTGCTGTCTGGAGTGACTTTGCGGAGCGCCGCTGGTTTCTGCTTCAAAATCAGACTGATTGTTTCATAAAAACAACAGCAGCACAACATGTTGTCTGTAAGTAATCGGAAAACTGTCTAAAGATTGTTAGATGTTTTCTAAACCATTGTTTCTGCTGCACTTATATATAGATTTGTTGGATTGAAGTACGGCGCATTTTCTTTGAAGTACGGTGCTTCTGGAATTGAAGTACGGTGCTTCTTGGATTGAGGTACGCTCCTTTTGAATTGAAGTACGGTGCCCGATATTCTGTCGCATACGGCACCGAGGAGGACTTCAGAACGATTTTGTTGGATTGAAGTACGGTCTAAGCGCTTGTTTTGTTGGATTGAAGTACGGTGCGGGCTACATCCGCGTAAACTATTGGAATATCGACGCCTGACGGATTACGGGGACAGGGCTCTTTTTGGATTGAAGTACGCTGAAAAGCCACGGCCGCCGGGCAAGATCTGGACTGGTGTTGGATTGAGGTTCGTTGACATCCTCCCCGGCCTTCAAGCCGGGGATTCCTACCGAGCACATACGTCGGCTCCTTGGCGGGTTCCTGTTGCCGGCGGCATTACCGCACCGCTCGCTTGGCAGGCTAGCCGGGCGTGCCCCGTCCTTAAAATGTTGATTGCTCCAACTAGATCGGCATTGTTCTCGTAGCCGCACTGCACGCAACTAAAGCGCGCTTGCTTGCATTTGGCCTTGTTCCAGTTGCGGCTAAACTTCTGCCAGCGTGCCATCATCCGCTGATAGCGCGCCAAACGCTTCCGCTGCTTTTCAAAGCTGCGGCGTTTCGCCGGGAGTTGCCGGTTTGTCTTCAACCGAGCACTGGAGTTGCAGAAGCAGCGGCAGGAGCGGGGCAAAGCGAAGCTCAGCTATGCTGGGCTCTGTAAGCAGCTCACCGAATGGCGCCACGGCGACGAGACCGGCTGGCTCTCAGAAAGTCTCAAGGGCGCATCCAGCCGAGTGCTCCGCAATGAACGTCCGGACCTAAAAGATCGACATTGGCGGGGCGTGTTGTGGTCGCCCCCCTCAGTATTATTCACCAGTACATTCAGCAACAGCAGACGCCGGGCTCATAAGACGCCTACGGCGTCCGCGCTATCCTTCCCCGCCCTGAAGGACGGGGCTTGTCGCGCGCTTCCGGGGGTGGAATCGCCAACAGCACCTCCACGGGAACGGGAATGCCGCTTTCCATCGCCGGCCGGAACTGCCATTGTTCGAGCAGGGACAGGATCTGCCGGCTGGCCGCGCCGGTTTTCCCCACCATCGCCAACTGATTGAAGCGTCCCTCGCGGTTCAGAATGCCGCGCACATACAGTTTCGCTGCCGTGAAGGTGGATCCGGGCGGCGGCACAACGGTAACGACCGGATAGGGCGCTTGTATGCCGGCTTCGGCGCTCAGTTGGAGGACCCCGCCACGAACATGCGCCGCGCCCGCATCCGCCGGCTTGCAGAACTGGAGCACCCAAGGGCGTTCGGTGCCCACTTCAAGATAGACGGTGTAGACCTGCGAGCCGTTAAGGACCGCTTTGCCTTCCCGCGTGCTGCCGGCGCGGGGCGCCTGCATCACCACAACGTCGAAGTTGCCGTTTTTCGGATGGACTTTCCGGATCGGGGCGCCCGGGGACGCTCTGCCGGAGTGGTCCGCCTCCTCAAGGCCGGGCGGGGCCGCAGTTGCTGCGACTGGGATTGCACCCGCGGAGGGAGCCCGCGGTTGGTCTTCAGTTGCCGCTTGCGACCCCTCCTGGAGCACCACGGTGTGGATACCGGAAGCTCCCGGCATGGCCCGAGCCGGGGCGGTCACGGACGCCGCCGGCGTCCTGGATTCCCGGCTTCCTTGCTTTCCGGGTTGCCCGGATGCACCGCTGGCGGCCGGGTTGGCACCCGCAATCCCCGACGGCACCGCCGTGCCCGACGGGATCCGTACCTGTTCACCCGGTTTAGGACGCTGCGCCGAGGATGACAGCAGGTTCACGGGATCGGCATCCAGCGTGTCGACGGAAATCCGGCGGTCCGATTCCGCGCCTGCTTCGGAAGGAAAACTGATCGGAGTCGTGGCTTGGGGGGAGAGCGAGAGTTTGGCCGGAATGGGGGCAGGCGCCGGCGCCACGTTCACCCGGCCCACGCGCTCCTGGGAGTTTGCGGCCGTCAAACTGGGTTCCGCCGCCGGCCGCCCGGCGCCGCTTTCGCTGTGCCCGGGGACGATGAGCGTCGCCGGTACGCCCGTCCGGTGACGGCTCCATGCGAACACTTCCGGCAGTTTAATGTTGGGCGGGACATTAATCTGCAGTTCCGGTTGAACAAGGACCATTCGGCTCCAGGCGGCCGCCTGGACGCGCGGAATGCGCATTACACCCATGTTGCCGGAGCGTGGCGGTGAAGGCCGCGCCAGGCGTGTTCCATTTACCGGCGCGACGCGAGCCGTTGTGTTTCTGTTCGCTCTTACTGCGGTCGCACCGTTTTTTGAGGGGAAAAAATAAAAGGGTTCGGGAACTACGACCCGCAGGTATTGAACCTCGTAACCGGGGGGCGGCCAAGGCTCGCGAAGTGGATGCGACCAGGCGCCTGCAACCGTAAGTGCCACGGCCGCGGCGCAATGCAATCCGCACGAGAGCAACAGGCCGAAACCGGAATTCCGCCGTTGCAGGAGACAGTTACAGAACAGGTCCGAGGGATGATGGTCGTCTTTTCGTCCTAACCGCAGAATGATTCGCACGGGTAAGTCATTGTTAACATTATCACGGTAGGACGAAGCGAATGGCGCGTGTGCC
Organism: Candidatus Omnitrophota bacterium; assembly: GCA_023473405.1. Taxonomy (GTDB): domain Bacteria; phylum Verrucomicrobiota; class Verrucomicrobiia; order Limisphaerales; family UBA1319; genus JAMCZD01. The sequence continues at coordinate 1,326 of JAMCZD010000106.1, read as the reverse complement.
TGGAAAGGAGTACCAGTGCGATTTCGTACGATCTGGGGCGGCTTTCTAAGAATTCAGGAAAGCAATCTTGCGATGATGCTGGCGTTCCATATCGCGATGCCAGTGAACGCTATGTTGGCAAGTCGCAAGGCCTTGTATTTATTTGAAAAGAAACACCCAGCGCCTATTGCGAGGGCGACCAGTTTGGCCAAGGCGAGACCCTGCAATGGGCCCAGTGTCATGAAGTGCTGGACCAGCGGATTCTGTTCCCCACCGCCCAGCGCCAACGCGGCCGCGGTCGTCCCAAAGTCTACTAACTGAAGCTATTGTTGGAAGGGGTGGGACCTCAATCGACCTTGGTTAATAGATAACGGTTGTGCCAAAGTAAACTCGATTTTTACATGTGTGGTTTATAACAATCCACCGCGCACTTTGTCCGGTACGTTCAATTCGTACTAGTAAGCCAAGTCTTGATCCAAGAGTCTTGCTACGTTATGATTCCGGGCTGAAGGTGTCCCCTGGGCCATAGAGGCAGCATCGCCGGAGGTCCCTCGTTTCTCAAGCTGTAAAGGCCGTCGGCTTGGCCTTGAAGCCGGTGGAAAGAGAATGCATATTGCAAGGCAAACATCCATGATGCGTCTACTGTTGCACTCAAACGATCCGAAGCTCCAACCTTTGCTTGCTTCTGCGTTGGGCTCGGAATGTTGCCTGTCCGTGGAAACAGACGCGGGGCGGTTTCTGAGAACTGTCGCCGAGGGGCATTTCGACGTAGTGCTTCTGGACTGTGACTCCGATCGCAGCTCAACCGATAAACAGCTCGAATTGTACGATGGACTTGGAGACTGCAAGGTCCCGATTGTCGTCATGACGGACGACACGCGCCGCTCGACTGCCATAGAGTTTCTGCAGCGGGGCGCGTACGATTGCGTGCGCAAGCCGCCGTCCATCCTGGAACTCAAGGTGATCCTTCGCCGTGCTTACGAGCACCACCTCATGAAGCTCGAACTGGTCCGGATGCGCGAGACCATGCGCGAGACTTCGGGGTGCGACCAGTTGACTGGATCGAGCGGCCGGTCGCAGGTAGTCTATGAGCTGATACGCCGCGTCACCAATCTGAACGCTTTTGTCTTAATCACCGGAGAGAGCGGAACGGGCAAGGAACTGGTCGCCCGCGCAGTCCACAATCTGGGTAATCGTGCCGGGCAGCCGTTTGTAGCCGTTTCGTGCGGTGCTATCCTCGAGACCCACCTCGGGCCGTTGCGCATTGCACCGATCCGGCGGCAATGCGAGAGCGTTCTGGAACTGCCGCCGCGCTGTATTTTCGATTCGGGGACACGGATTGGCTAC
>JAMCZD010000372.1 GCA_023473405.1 Candidatus Omnitrophota bacterium | reverse complement strand
GGCGGTTAGCGCCGTCTTGCGATTATGGAAGTGGAGGATTTTAAAGGCGGGACGATCGAGGAGTTCTTCGACCGGTTCGAATTGCGCCTCGAATGTCGGAAAGAATGCATCGCCATCGACCACTTGTTTGACCAGCGTCAGGAACAAATCCGAGCAAAACGGCAAGGCATAGGCATAAGCCAAGGCGCCCCCGCAGATGTACACCTGGCGGGTTTCGTGGGCCAAATCGAGCTGCCGCAAATCGGAAATGGTTTGCACACCCGGAATGGGAACCCGGCTTCGAGTGAGAACAATCGTGGTGCGATGAGGCAACGGACGCTCAAAGGTCTCGAAGGTCTTCCGGCCCATGACGATCACCTGGCCGATGGTCAATCTTTTGAACCATTGAAAATCCTCGGACAAATGCCACGGAATTCGCCCGCCCTTCCCGATTACCCGGTTGAGGGACATGGCGGCGATGGCCTTTAGTGTGTTCACGCCCGCGGTGCGTTGTTCGTTGGCATTCTTTGCCTTACACCGCAATCGGCGCCTTGATGGCCGGATGCGGGTCATAACCCACCAACTCAAAATCCTCGAATTTGAAATCGTGAATGTTCGAGACCGCCGGATTGAGTATCATTTGTGGCAGCGGGCGTGGTTGCCGGGAGAGCTGAAGCCGGGCCTGGTCAAGGTGGTTCGCGTAGAGATGCAGGCAGCCAAAGGTGTGGATAAACGCGCCTGGCTTAAGACCGCGGACTTGAGCGACCATCAGCGTCAGCAGCGCATAGGACGCAATGTTGAACGGCACGCCCAGAAACAAATCCGCGCTGCGCTGATAAAGCTGACAGCTTAGTTCGCCGGTTTGGACGAAAAACTGGAACAGGGCGTGGCAAGGCGGAAGGGCCATCCGCTCGAGTTCGCCGGGATTCCAGGCGGTGACAATGAGCCGGCGGCTGTCGGGTTCGACGCGAATTTGCTCGATGACGCGGTCGATTTGGTTTATGGACCGTCCATCGGGAGCGCGCCAATCGCACCATTGGGCGCCATATATCCGGCCCAGGTTACCCTCGGCATCGGCCCATTCGTCCCAGATCGTCACTTGATGTTCATGCAGGAATTTCGTGTTGGTGTCACCCCGTAGAAACCAGAGTAATTCATAAATCACGGATTTGAGATGCACCTTTTTGGTGGTGAGGAGGGGGAAACCGCCGGCGAGCGGAAACCGCGCCTGGGCGCCAAACACGGCATAAGTCCCGGTCCCGGTGCGGTCCGGTTTAAATTTGCCCTCCGCCAACACGAGTCGCATGAGCTCGAGATATTGAACCATAATCAGACCTTTCCGCACCGCCTACCGGTCTTCGTCCGGTTTCTTTTCCGCAACTTCGCTATCCGTCCCAGCGACTAAATCCACGAAGCCATCGCTGGACCCGGGATGCGCACGACCCATCCAGCGGAACCATTGCCGCCAGTCCAACCACTTTTTAGCGGTCGGCTGAGACTTTTCAACCGCGGGCGGTGATGGAACGGGCTCGATTTTGATCAACGCAAGCCGTTTGGCCACCGCGTCCAGAAAGGCCGCCACCAGACGTTCCAAATCCCGGCACTGCCGCCGCAGCCACCAGACCAGGCCTGCCAGGCTGGCCAGCAAAAGCCAATGCCAGTGCGGTGTTGCCCCCCAGAATCCTATCCCCAATAGCTCGCCGCCCAGCGCCACGAAAAAGACTGTTTTCGCCAGAAATGTCCATTCGCTGCTCAACCGGCAGCGGAGGAGGCGATTTCCGTGACGATGCGCCTCCGCCACGGTGATCAGCTTCAGGCGGCTCCAGCGATTTCCGGCGATCTCGACATCGAAGTTGTTCCAACCCTCGTCGGTTCGGCTCTGCCAACCTTCCTTATCGAGTTCTTCCAGCACGGCCTTCAAGAAGCCAAGACGATCAATCCCGTTCTCAACCCAATACCCGCGGTTGCGGAAGGACCTCGCTCGAGCCTTCAGGGTCAATGAATCCAGGTTCTCGTGGGCCGACAGTGGCTTGGAATGAGGACTCAGCCGGCCTTGGTAGCGCGCCCACCCCCGCGCCAACGGCTGCAAGTAAAATAGCAAGGCCACCAGCGGACGGGACCAAAAGCGCCGCTTCTTGGCCGGCAATTCGGCCTGGACCGCCGCCGCTATGGACATTGCCACCGGGGCCAACAGACTGGCCAGGGCCAGCGGCGCCAGGAAAGGAAAGGCCACCGCCAACACGCAAAGCGGAAGCGTAACCAGCACCTGGTGCTCGAGGCTGGTTAACAGCAGCAGCGGAAATTCCGGTTGACCACGGTAAAGCGATTGAAAAAAACCGCTCCCAAACAAACCGTAATAAATCCGCGGTCGCCGCAACACGACGCCGAATTTGGCTGCCGAATAAATGCGTCCATGCCAAATACCGCCGCCAAACCAACTGAACCGTGCGGGATGTTTCCGAACCAGCAGCGCCTCCGCCTCGCCATAGCCGCGTTGCTGCCTCAGGTAATCGGCCACCGTCGAACGCCGGTAATGCCAGACAAAGGCAGCCGGGCTGAAGCCAATCTTGTAGCCCATTTGCTGCAGACGCCAACATACATCCACGTCGTCCCCTGCCCGCCGGAATACCGGGTCAAAACCGCCCAACTCATCGAGCGCCCACCGATAAATGGCCATGTTGCAGCCGGGAATGTGCTCGGCCAATTGATCGGTAAGCATTACGTGGCTCGGCCCTCCCGGCGAAACCATTACCGTTGCCGCCACGCAAGAATCGTCCGGCGGCAATAGATTCGGGCCGCCCATGGCCGCAAACGGACGGTTCTGCAGCCCGCCTACCAGGTAGTAAAGCCAATCCTGATCCGCCCGGCAGTCCGCATCGGTGAAGGCCACGATCTCGCCTCGGGCGGCGGCAATCCCCGTGTTGCGGGCGGTGCTCAAACCCAGATTTTTCGGGTGCTTGACCAGGCGCACCTTATTGAATGACGCGGCAATTTGCGCCGTCGAGTCCGTCGAACCGTCGTCAACGACGATGACTTCGTAATCGGGATAGTACAGTCGTTCCAGTGACTCGAGGCACACCTTCAGGGTGCGCGCCCCATTATAGCACGCAACCACCACCGATACCGGCGGATAACCGTTCAAGGGGTAATACGGCGCCGCGCCAAACTGTTCCTGCACCGCGCCAAAGGCGGGCTTGGGCTCGCGATTGCGCCGTGTCAGGCCAAAGGCCCAATCGAAGATTTCAACCTCGCCCCGAAACCATTCGTCGGTGTAACTGTAAACAATCCCTCCCGCCAGACCGGCGCTAAAGACCGACTCGATCTGCCAGCCCAGCATCTCCGCCTGGCGCGCCTCCCCTTCCCGAAGCGAATCAATGCCGAACTCGCCCAATACCAGCGGCTTCGTGTCCGCGATCATTTGCAGCCGGGCCAGGTAATTCCTGAACGGCTTCGGGTGATGAAGATATACGTTGTAACAGAGAAAATCAGCCTCTTTGGAATTCAAAAACTCGGTTGGCGGATAATTCCCATAGGTGCAGAGACATTCCGAATCGATCCCTTTGACGATGTCAATCAGCTCGTCAATAAAATCCGCCACCGCCCTCGCCCCGCTCCATCGAACCACGTCCGGCGGAATCTCGTTCGCCACGCTCAACGCAAAAACCCCCGGGTGCGAAGCGCAAATCTGCGCCGCCTGTCGAATCGCCCGGCGCGCGTCCTCCCGACCGGAAGCCGAATCCAAAAAGCAGACATGTTGGCTCCAAGGGATATCGATCAGCAGCCTCAGCTCGTGCTGCACCGCCTCGTCCAGAAGCCAACGCGGCGGAGGATAATAAACCCGCACCACGTTCGCCCCAAGGTCACGAATATGCTCGAAATCCCGGGCCACCTGCCCCGGCGATGCAAAAGGTTCGCCTCGACCGTTGGGAACCACCGGTCCGTAGGCGATCCCTTTGACATAAAACTTCTGTCCACGCAGCTGAAAAAACTTTCCGTCTGCGCTCACGCGAAGGGGATTGGTTACCGCAGCAACCATGACTGACTCTGTTAGACGACGTTGCCCCATGTTATCATCACTGATCCTTCGATTAACATATGCCCGCGCCCGGGTCAATTTCCCGTCCATTCCCAAATCCCGATGGGGAAGCGCTGTCTATTCATTGGAGCGGGGATGCCATCATCCGCGCGTGGCGCCATTGCTCCTCGGAAACTCTTACCTTGCGCCAAGAGGGCAGGTTTGGTACATAAACTGCCGGTATGCCTTCCTTCACCTATGTGGCAAAGGAACTCGGTTCAGGCCGCGAGATTCGCCAAACGCTTGAGGCCAATTCGCAACAGGCGGCGCTTGCAATCCTGTACAACCGCAACTTGCTGGTTATCGATATCCAGGAAAGGTTGGGTAAACACGGCAAAATGGCCGGCGGACACGTTGCTTTGGCCGATCTGGTGCTGTTCACCCGGCAATTGGCCACCATGATCGACGCCGGCTTGGCCATGGTTCAATCTTTGCAGGCACTCGCCGAGCAAGCGACCAACAAGGTCATGCGCGACGTGATCCGAGACGTCTGCGCCCGTGTGGAAGGGGGCGACAGCTTTTCCGCCGCCCTGCAGAAACATCCCAAGGTTTTCAACAAGCTTTATGTCCGCATGGTTGACGCCGGCGAGAAGGGCGGGTTGCTTGCCGAAATCCTCGCCCGCTTGGCCACTTACCTCGAGAACACGGCCCGCCTCAGGAAAAAGGTCAAATCGTCGATGATGTACCCCACCGTGGTCACCGTCGTGGCCATCGGCATTACCATCTTTCTTCTCGTAAAAGTGGTCCCTGTTTTCGGCGAAATCTACAAGAGCTTTGGCAATGCCAAATTGCCGGGACCAACCCTCTTCCTGATCGAAATCAGCAACGCCCTCAAGCGGAACATCCTGCTCGTTTTGCCTATCGCCGCCGGCGCTGTCTATGGCTGGTTCGCTTACATCAAAACCAAACCCGGACGCGAGTTCTGGGACCGGACTCGAATCAAGCTGCCCATCTTCGGGGTCATTGCGCACAAGATATGCCTGGCCCGGTTCACCCGCACGTTCGCCTCGCTGATCCGAAGCGGTGTGCCGATCCTCGAGGTAATGAACATCGTGGCCAATACGTGCGGCAACGTGATCATGGAGAAATCGATCAAAACCGCCGCCACCGATATCGAAAAGGGCGACGGCATTTCCGCCGCATTGAGCAAGCACGCCATCTTCCCGGCTATGATCATCCGCATGCTCACCGCAGGTGAACAAACCGGCAAGATCGACGCCATGCTCGAACGGGTCGCCAATTTCCTCGATGAAGAGATCGAAACCACTCTTTCGGGATTGACCTCGCTGATCGAGCCGGTTTTGATCGTTTTCCTGGGCGTGGTGGTCGGCGGCATTGTCATCTGCATGTTCCTGCCGATTTTCAACCTGGCCAATATTGTTAACCAGCGGTAAGGACGCGCCATCGCGACCCCGCCGCAACAGGTCCGGTTTTCGAGCGGACCCATCGGGTCCGCGAGCGAATTATTAGAAAGGTTCTGGCATGGCCAAGGTGTTATTGGTGGACGATGAGTTGACTATGGTGCAAATGGTCGCCGACCACCACT
>JAMCZD010000349.1:3127-5610 GCA_023473405.1 Candidatus Omnitrophota bacterium | reverse complement strand
CCCCGCCCCGCTGCCGTCGAGGCCGTGTCCGCTTCGGTTTCCGATTCACCATACCAGTGAACCACCTGCGCCACGATCGCCCACAAGAATATGAAACTCCCAATCACCCACATGAACGCGCCGCCCAACTGCTGATCGGTTACCGGGTCGAGTCCCCATTGATTACGGATCAATGACAACGCGCCGAGTTCGTCTTTCGGATGCAGGTAACCCGAGTAGAACGGGGTCGAAGAAAGGGTGAAGATGATTCCCAGCAAGCCGCTCGCCAGGGCGCCGCACGTGAGATACACCACGGACGTCAGGGCCGGCAGTCGCCGTTCGCTCAGCGGAGAAAATGCCGGCCACCAGAAAATGGTTCCCGTTACCAGAAAGCTCAGATGCTCGGCAATGTGGATATTTTCGTTTTCCAGTGTCAGGTCGTACAGATACGGCAAATGCCACAACCACAGGGTCCCGATGCCCAAGATCCACGCGACAGCCGGGCGCCCAAGCATTCGTTCGAGCATCGCCGCAGGCCGCCAACGCAACAACCTCCGGACCAACTCGACGGGAAGCCCAAGGACAAAAAGTGGCGGGGCCACCATGTCAAGCAGGATATGCTGCAACATGTGCGCGCTGAACAGGTAATCGTCCCCCAACGTGTCCAGCGGAGACACCAGGGCCAGGACCATCACCACTACCCCGGACACAAAGTATAATGTCCTCCGGTTTATCCGGCACCGAACCGCCGCCAGATACCCGGACAGCAGCAGTACCGTCCCCGCCAGCACCGATGGTTCCCAATCCCATGCCGATTTGAATAATTCCCAGGTCGTCATACGTATTTCCACAGGTAAACGACCAAAAAAATCACCACCCAAACCGCGTCCACGAAATGCCAGTAAATGGAAACCCCCTCCATCGCCGTAGGCCTCGGCTCATGTTCATTCCCGGCTACGGCCAATCCGAGCAAAATCGTCAAAAGCACCAGGCCGATAAACACGTGTAACCCGTGAAAGCCGGTCAACGTGAAAAAGGTCGTGCCAAAAAGGTTCCGGCTGATGGTGACGTTTTCCTCGATCAAATGGGCATACTCGGTGCCTTGTCCAATGAGAAACAGCGCCCCCAGCAGGATGGTCGCCAACAGCCAAAAGCGCATCGGTCCGCGCTTCGATTCCCTCGAACAGGCGCCGGCCCTCCATACGGTGAAACTGCTCGAGAACAGCGCCACGGAAAACAGGCTGGTCTTGAATACATCCAGCGCGCTGGCCGCCGTTGGTCCCTGCCCGCCCGACTGGTGATAGAAAATGTAGGCACACACCAGAAGCAGAAAAAAATTCGCCTCCGAAAGAACGAATAGAATCATGCCCTGCTTGACGCGCCCATTCATGTCTCAACCTCCCCGGTTCCAGTAGTTCGACGACCCGGCGCCGAATGAGCCAGGTCCCAAAGAGGCCTCCGCCCGCGAATCGGCGGCACGCGATCAAAGTTCTCCACCATGGGAGGCGAACTCGCGGCCCATTCCAGCGTCCACCCACCCCAGGGGTTGTCTCCGGCCACCGCGCCCTTGCGCAGGCTGACCACGACGTTCCACACAAAGACCAGGATCGACGCCGCCAGCAAAAACGCGAAAAGGGATGAGATCAGTTGGAGGTGGTCGAAGGAAGGACGGCTTATAAAGGTGTAGGCTCGGCGAGGCATGCCCAGGGCTCCCAGCAGGTGCATCCCGAAAAACGTGCCGTTAAACCCGATTACCATCAGCCAGAAATGCAATCGCCCTATCTTCTCCGATAGCAGGCGCCCCGTCACTTTCGGGAACCAATAATAAGTGCCGGCGAACATTCCAAAAAGGGTGCCGCCCAGCAGCACGTAATGAATATGTGCCACGACGAAGTAGCTATCCGTAAGCTGCCAGTCGATGGGAACGGCGGCAAACGTAACCCCGCTTAGACCGCCCACCGTGAACTGGATGAGAAACGCGGTGGCGAACAACATGGCGGTGGTAAATCGAATGGACCCGCCCCACATCGTGGCAATCCAGTTGAATATCTTTATCCCGGTCGGAACCGCGATCAGCATGCTGGTGGCTGCAAAAACGTCCAGGATAACGAAGCTCAAACCGGTCGCAAACATGTGGTGAATCCAGACGCCGTAACTCAGAAACGCAATCGCCACTGTCGAGACCGCCAAAAACCCATACCCGTAAATCACCTTCTTCGAGAAAACCGGGATCACCTCCGAAATCACTCCAAAGGCCGGCAGTACCAATATGTAAACCTCCGGGTGCCCGAACAACCAAAAGTAATTCTGCCACAGCAACGCCGAACCGCCCGACGCAGGCGTGAAGAAATGCGCATCGAGCATCCGATCGATCAGGATCATCACCAAGGCCGCATTCAGTGCCGGCAGGGCAAAGACCACGAGAAACGCGTTGATGAAAATCATCCAGACAAAGAGAGTTACCTTCCGCATGCTCATGCCCGGGGCGCGATACTTGTTCATTC
>JAMCZD010000349.1:0-3117 GCA_023473405.1 Candidatus Omnitrophota bacterium | reverse complement strand
GTGGCTACCGAGCCCGCTCCCAGGACCAGCAAACTCAGCGCCCAGTAGTCTATACCGTGCGAGAGCGAGTATGGCTTCTCGGTCAGCGGCGCGTAGCTGAACCAACCGGCAGCCGGCGCGCCCCCCGCCAGAAAACTAAAATACAACATCAGGCCGCCGAATAGATACACCCAATAACCCCACGCATTCAGCCGCGGAAACGCCATGTCCCGCGCCCCAATCATGAGCGGCACGAAATAGACCGCAACCCCGAACAACAGCGGCATCGCCATCAGGAATACCATTGTCGTCCCGTGCATGGTGAAAATCTGGTTATATGCATCCGGGGAAAGGAAGTTGTTCAGCGGGCGCATGAGCTGGATGCGCATGGCGATCGCTTCCGCTAACCCGACGAGGAAAAACCCAAACGCCGACGCCATATACAAAATACCGATCTGCTTGTGGTCCACTGAGCTGATCCAGCTCAGCAAACCCCGGTACTCCGGCACTTCCCACAACGACGTGATGGGACGTTTCAATCCTCGCGCCTCGTTCATTTCAGTCCCTCCAGGTAGACGGCAATGTCTCGAGCCTCGATTTGCGTCAGGTGCAGGATTGGCATGTTGCAGCCTGGTTTATACTTCTGCGGGTTCTCGAGCCATCGCGTTAGATTGTCTTCGGTATTGTTGAGCACCCCGGCACCCAGCGTTTCGCGATCGGCCAAATGGGTCAAATCCGGCCCCACCGTTCCGTTGGCCTTCGTGCCGGCAATGGTGTGGCAGTTCACACAGGTCCGATCGCTGAACAGCTTAAAACCGCGTTTCGCCACAGCCCCCGTCGGTGGAGGCGGAACCTGCAATTGCTCCTTCACCCACCCATCAAAGGCCGGTACCGACTGCACAATCACCCGGATGCCCATCAACGCGTGCTCGGCACCGCAAAACTCCGCGCATGTGCCGAGAAACGTCCCAGTCCGCCGGGCATCTATCCAAGTGTGGTTCGGGTGGCCCGGGATGGCATCCACTTTGGCTCCAAGGTCCGGCACCCAGAAATCATGAATGACATCCGCCGACCGCACCTCGATCAGCCAGTCCTCGCCCACCGGCATGTGAAGTTCGTTGGCCGTGATCACCCCGGACGCCGGGTAGCGATACTCCCACCACCATTGATGCGCGATCACTGCCACATTCGGCCTCCGTTTCCCGGCGGATGGATTTGCCACTGCCATAGTCTGCGCGGTGCGCACAAAAAGCACCGCAAGTATCACTGCCGGAATAATGGTCCACACCAATTCAAGTTTCGGATTCCCTTCGTCCTGCCGCGGTTCACCGGCGCCCGGCCGCTGGCGAAACCGCGCCGACACGTAAATAACGAGCACCGCCACCGTCAGAAAAATGAGGGCGGCGATGGCCAGGTCGAAATAGAACAAATGCTCGATTGCCAGCGCCTGGGGACTGCCCGGGCTGAAGGTCGATGTGTCAACTATCATTTTTCTCTTGGAATAGCTTGAGCTTCCAGGACCGTTCGCACCATAGAGTCGAATGCCGGCAATCCCTTGCTGATCTGGGTTAAGTGGATGCGAATGACCCGCCGCCCATGTTTCCGCAACGCCTCCAGATCGCCCTGCGCCTGCGCTTCCTGAAATACACCGAAGTCATAACGCGCACCCGGAATCGGAACCTTCTCCCTGTGGCCGGCCGTCAGTTGAATGAACAAGCCCGTGTTCGGCCCGCCTTTGTGGTATTGTCCGGTCGAATGCAGGAACCGCGGCCCGTAACCCACCGTGGTCGCCAGATGCAGTTGATCCCTGAGCCGAAGCCGAACTCTCTGCAGCACGCGGTCCGTTGTCGGCGTTTCCGGCAAATAGGCTTGCAAGGCAACGTAATCGCGGGGACGCGCCCGGGCCAGAAACCTCGAACATGCACCGGCAATCGTGTTCGCCCATTCCTCGCCATAGTACCGTAGCGGGCCTTCTTCAAGGACCGGTTCCAGCTCGGGAATGCCGCCCGCCTCGCGCGCCATCCGCAACAGGCGGTTGGTGTTGCCTTTGCTCTCCTGCACGTTGGGTTGATCGAAAGCGTTGATCCCCAACAAGGCTCCCGTCGTGGCCGTGGCCATTTCCCACCGCAAGAATTTGCCTTCGCTGATGAGCCGGCGAATGGCAGGCAGTCCATCCTCTTCGATCAAACCCTTCAACTCCCCGCTGGTAATGAGACCGCGGCGAATGTAATCGAGCCAAATTGACTGGCCCAGCGCCGCTAATTCTCTCAATGGATTCTCACTCATGACGTTGTTCACTGGGCTGTGTCTCGTCCCGCCAGGCTAAGCGCGCGCTGGCACACGTTCTGGACGGTGAACCCGTACTCCCGCATCACGACCGCCCCCGGCGCCGATGCGCCAAAACGGTCCACGCTGATAATGTCTCCCCGGTCACCCACGTAGCGATGCCACCCTTGCGCCACACCCGCCTCGACCGCCAATCGCGCCGCTATCTCCCGGGGCAATACCGATTCGCGGTATTCGCCCGTTTGCGCCTCAAACAGTTCCCAGCTCGGCATCGAGATCAGGCGGACCGCCAATTCCTGTTCCGCCAGCTTCTGGCCCGCCCCAACGATCAGACCCAATTCCGACCCGCTCGCGATCAGTATCAATCGCGGCTTCGTGCCGGGCGGATCGTAAAGGACATACCCGCCCCGGCGCAGGCCTTCCGCCGGGGCAAACTGCCTTCTGTCCAGCGTGGGTACTCCTTGCCGGGTCAATACCAGCGCGACCGGACGGTCTCGCGTCTCGATCGCCACGCGCCATGCAACCGCCGTCTCGTTGGCGTCTCCCGGTCGTATGACGACCAACCGCGGTATCGCCCGTAGAGCGGCCATTTGCTCGATGGGTTGATGGGTCGGACCGTCTTCGCCCAACCCAAGGCTGTCATGGGTAAATATGAAGACCACTTGATTCTCCATTAGCGCGGCCAGGCGAATCGCCGGACGCATGTAGTCCGAAAATGTCAAAAATGTCGCGCTGGTATTGACCCGGCAAGGAGTACCCACGCTGGACAGAAGGCAGTTTGCCCCGGCGGAAGGCCTGCGCCGGGGCGGGTATGTCCTTTACGATCCGCCCGGCACGAAGCCGCGATTGATA
>JAMCZD010000546.1 GCA_023473405.1 Candidatus Omnitrophota bacterium | reverse complement strand
AAGGATGTGCTTCTGACTGTGGACGTTCAAGGGGCGGCGACCATCCGCGCCCAAGCCGCGGGCGAACCAGAGATCCGGCGGGCGCTGGTTACGGTGTTTCTCACCCCATCTTCCCTGGCCGAACTCGAGGAACGTCTGCGGAGACGCGGCACGGACACTGAACCGGTGCGGCGCAAACGGCTGAGCGTGGCCCGCCAGGAGATCGCGCAGTGGCGGCATTTCGATTATCTGGTATTGAGCACGACCATTGCGGAAGACGCGCGCCGGATGCAGGTGATTATCGAGGCTGAAAAACTGCGTCAAACACGCGCCAGGCCGCCCGCTTATGACTAAGCCGCCGGTCATTGGCGAGGCGAACCTCGCCGCGGTTCGGGCGGGGATAATATGAGCAAAACGCGCAATATCGTTTTGGGTGTGACCGGCTCGATTGCCGCTCATCGGGCGGTGGATTTGGCGAGTCTGCTGACCAAGCAGGATTGCCGCGTGCAAGTGGTGATGACCCCGGACGCGCTCCGATTCATCACCGCGGTGGCTTTCAAGACCCTGTCGCATAATCCTGTGGTTAGCGATTTGTATGAAGAGGTCGAGGGCTGGCGTCCGGCCCACATCCAGTTGGCGGACGAGGCTGACTTGCTGCTGGTGGCGCCTGCGACGGCCAACACCATTGCAAAGATGGCGTTAGGCCTGGCCGATAACGCCCTCTCATGCATCGCCTTGGCGTTGAATCCGGCCGCGAAGGTGCTCATCGCTCCCGCCATGAACGGAAAGATGTGGCAACACCCGGCCACGCAACAGAATGTAACCATCCTGAAGGCGAGAGGAGTCGAGTTTATCGGGCCCGAAGAAGGATTATTGGCGTGCGGTTATGAGGGTATAGGGCGATTATGGCCGGTGGAAAAAATCGCGCAGAAGGCACTGGAGATGCTATGTTAGTGTGATGCATTCCCAAATTGGGCACAGCGTTTATGAATTCCATTCGCTGGCAAACCTTTGAAAAATTTTTGCGCCTCCTGGCTGCGGAGGCGCCGGACACCGAGCAGCAATCGTTCCGGATTCGCTGCATGGAGCGGAACCTGGGTCTGCCCGTGAAGGCGCTGGTGATCGGTGTGCTATTCTATTACCTGTTCTATTCCAGGTGGTTCGATACACCGACCAGCGCGCGAGAGATTGCGATGGAGGTAATCCAGCGTTTTTTCCTGGTTTACGTCCTGATCAACGTGGCGGGGGCCATCTTGCTGGTGGGGATGTCGCAATTGCCGCTCAGTTTCATTCAATGGGTGGTCTTTGTTGTGGCCCTGCTGGACGGTCTATTTCTGGCGGGGCTGACCCTGGTTACGGGCGGCTTTGACAGCATGTTGTTTTGGGTTTTCCTGGGCTTGATTGTGCGCAACGCGATCAGCGTGCCCGTGGCTCCGCTGCAAATCATGCTCAATCTGCTGGTCAGCAGTTGTTATGTTCTGGCGGGATTGCTGGACCTGCAGATCGCCCAATTCGAGATGGATCAGGCTCAGATCGAGCCGATGACCGAGCCGTTTGTGTTGCGGATCGTGCTGCTGTTTCTCATGACTCTATGCTGCTATGGGGTTCAGGTTCTGGTTGACCGGCAGCGGCGGGCGGACGAAGAGGCCCGCGAATACGCGTTGCGCCAGGAACAGTTGCGCGTAACCAGTCGCCTGGCGGCCGAAATCGCCCACCAGCTCAAGAATCCATTGGGGATCATCAACAACGCGGCCTTTAACCTCCAGCGCAACGTCAAGGAAGGAAAAGCCACCATCACCCAGCAGATCAAGATCATCCGCGAAGAGGTGGAGCGTTCGGACCGGATCATTACGGACATGATGGGCTATGCGCGTCTGGCTGAGGGCAAGCTGGAAAAACTGAACGCCATCGAGGAGCTGGACTGGGCCATCGAACGGGTATTCCCGGTGGCGGCGCATTACGCCGTGCAGATAGAGCGGAATTACGCATCGGTGCTCCCGCCTTTATTGATGCAGCGCAATCATCTGTCGGAAATCTTCCTGAACCTGCTGCAAAACGCGCGTGAAGCCATCAATGGGAACGGCACGGTTCAAGTCCAAGCCAGGTATGGTGAGAACTACTCGGTGGTGGTATGCATAGGGGACAATGGACCGGGGATTCCGTCCGAACTGCGGGACAAGATATTCGAGCCGTATTTTACCACCAAGTTGAAGGGGTCCGGCCTGGGTCTGGCCATTGTCAAACATAACGTCGAGATTTATGGCGGCACGGTAAAGGTGGAATCGGAGCCTGGCAAAGGGGCGCGTTTTATCTTACAATTGCCGGCCAAATCATTGATCAAATTACGCCGATGAAATCCAATCTACCACCCCTGCTCATCATCGATGACGAAAAGAACATGCGCCTCTCACTCGAGGCCGCCATGAACGACGAGGGTTACATGGTGCGCGCCGTCGAGTCAGCCGAACAGGGCTTGGCCTTGCTCGAGCAGGAGGAGTTCTTCATCGTCATCACGGACGCACGGCTCAGCGGCATGAGCGGATATGAATTCCTGGACAAGGCCCGGAGCCGCTGGCCCAATCTGCCGGTGCTGATCATCACCGCCTACGCCACGCCAAAGCTGGCCGTCGAAGCCATCAAGGCCGGCGCCTACGATTACCTCGCCAAGCCGTTTGCGCCCGAGGAACTCCTGCACGCGGTGGCGCGTTGCGCCGAGAGGCATCGGCTCCTGAACGATAACGCCGCTTTGCGAGCCCAGGCCGGCCAGGCCTATCAATTGGAGCAAATCATCGGTGACTCGTCTAAAATGGTCGATCTGCGCCGCCTGATCAAAACCGTGGCGCCCACCGACGCCACTGTCCTGATCCTGGGCGAGAGCGGCACGGGCAAGGAGCTGATCGCCGGGGCCTTGCATGCCTTGAGCCAGCGTTCGCAAGCCAATTACGTTCGCATCAACTGCGCCGCCATACCGGAGACACTCCTCGAAAGTGAATTGTTCGGCCACGAAAAGGGGGCGTTTACCGGGGCGTTACGGCAGAAGACCGGCCGAGTCGAGGAGGCCGATGGGGGAACGATCTTCCTGGATGAGATTGGCGACATGAGCCGTCCGTTGCAGGCCAAGCTACTCCGGTTCCTGGAAGACGGGACCTTTACCCGCGTCGGCGGCAACGAGGAACTCCAGGTCAATGTCCGGTTAATCGCCGCCACGAACCGGGACATCATCGATGCCATACGGATGAATCATTTTCGCGAGGACCTGTTTCACCGCCTGAACGTGGTGCAGTTCCTGCCGCCGCCTTTGCGCGACCGCAAGGAAGACATCCCCTTGTTGGCGAATCACTTCCTGAGCCAGTTCAGCATGGCGATGAACAAGCCGATTGAATCCATTGCCAAGGCCGCATTGTCCAAGCTGATGGCGCATCACTGGCCCGGCAATGTGCGCGAACTGCGCAACGTGATTGAACGCGCCGCGATCCTCGAGACGAGCAAGGAGGTGCGCCCGGAGAGCCTGCCCGATTTCCACCTCGAAGGACGTCTGCGGAAATCGGCCCCGTTGCATGTCGCTGGGACGCAGTCATTGGACGACTACATGTCCAGTTACGAGCGCGAGGTAATCACGGCATGTTTGGAAGAGAATCACTTCAATTTGACTAAAACCGCGGACCAATTAAAAATCAGCCGACATGCTTTGCGGTATCGCATGCAACGTTTGAATTTGAGTACAGAGAATACGTTTGAGGATGAACCGTTGACTTCGTCAACCAAGGACACTTGATGATATTCATGTTGTGGAGCGGTCTAGCTGTAGCCGGAGAGCTGGAGATTTTGCAGTCCAGTGGCGGGAGCCTGCCTAAAACCACCGGGCTGGCTTTTCTGGACATTATCTTGGTGTTATGCGCGATCTTGATAGTGACACTTCTGTTGTTTCTTTGGGCCAAGTATTGGCGCAAGTCCCACCATCGTCATCGCCACCATCACCATCATCACCATGCCACCCCCGGGCCTGGCGTTGAAAACGCCGAAAGCCAGGCAGCCGATCCGGACGATCCGGACGATCCGGATGAAGACACCGAAGAAGTCGTGGCTGAAACGAGCCATCACCATCATCGGCACCATCGCCGCCACGTCCGGCGGCGCGAACACCGCCAGCGCAATCCGACTTTGGCCGAGACCGGCGGTTTGCCGCCTGTGCGGGACCCGCAGGCTCCTCCGCCTCCTATCTAGGTCATGCAAATAAGCCAGAGGATCACGCGCAAAAGCGCCTCGAATCTGGCCCTGGCTTTTGTCTTGCTGCCCAAAGCCAAACGCCAAAGCATGGCGGCGTTATACGCCTTTTGCCGCGAGGTAGACGATGTAGCCGACAGTGAGTCTACACCCATTGACCAGCGGCGGGCGCAATTGGCTGCCTGGCGGGACGATGTGCGGGCTGCCTGCGAGCAGCGCAATCCCCAATTGCCAGTCAACCGTGAGTTAATGCCGGTCATAAACCGGTATCATTTGTCCTTTGCCCATTTTGACGAGCTGATCAAGGGTGTTGAAATGGACTTGGACCAGAACCGATATGCCGACCTCCCCGCATTGGAGGTCTACTGCTATCGGGTCGCGTCCATCGTTGGCTTGCTCAGCATCGAAATCTTCGGCTACCGGAATCCCGCCTGCCGCGACTACGCGGTTTACCTGGGCAAGGCACTGCAACTGACCAATATCCTTCGCGACGTCCGGCCCGATGCCGAACGAGGCCGCATCTACCTGCCTTTGAGTGAGTTAGGCTGTTTTGGGGTATCGTCGGAAGAGATCCTGCGGTTCGAATCCTCGACACGGTTCTACAACCTCGCCGACAGCATGGCGCACCATGCCCGGCGTTTCTATCAATTGGCGCGCCAAACCCTGCCGCTCGAAGACCGGCGCTCGATGGTCTCGGCCGAGTTGATGGGGTCCGTCTATTGGCGATTGCTTCGGAAACTCGAAACCCGCCAATTCCAGGTATTCCAACCCGCACCCACCCGGTTGAACACGGTTCAAAAACTGGCGCTCATCTTGCGGGCCTGGCTCGACTTCATCTTCGGCTCGAGGGCATCCCACTATGGCGTCCCGTGAACGCGTTCGGCGACTGGTGGTTAACGCGGATGATTTCGGGCTCTCGACGGCTGTAAACCAGGCCGTCGTTCGCGCCCACCGCCAAGGTATTTTGACGTCCGCCAGCCTGATGATGGGCGGCGCGGCCTGCGACGAAGCCGTTGAGATGGCCCGCCAGAATCCAAGGCTCGGCGTTGGACTTCACCTCACCCTGGTCTGCGGCCCTTCGGTGTTGCCCAGTTCGGAAATCCCCGGCTTGGTCGATTCGCGGGGTCAATTCAGCAACGACCCCGTCCGGACTGGGTTCCGCTATTTTGCGCGCCCCTCGTTATTGCCGGAGTTGAAGCGGGAGATTCGGGCCCAGTTCGACAAGTTCAGCCGGACCGGCCTGCGGCTGGACCATGTAAACGGCCATCTGCATCTTCACCTACACCCCACCGTTCTGCGCGTGCTATCGGAACATGCGCAAGGTTGGGGTATCCGGCGTATGCGACTCACCAACGATCCTTTGGTGCCCAACCTGCGCCTGGCTTCCGGACACTGGTTCTATCGCCTTAGTCAC
>JAMCZD010000187.1 GCA_023473405.1 Candidatus Omnitrophota bacterium | reverse complement strand
GGCTCGATGGGTGAGTTTGAAGACGTGGTTCCCGCCCAGGTACATGACACCCGGATAGTGCCTGCTGCCGATCAAGGGCGAGTTCCACTGGAAACGAAATCGAGGCTGCCCTTCGGCGGGTCTCGGGGCGAATCCGCGCATCTCGCCGGTCCGGCCGTTGAACCGGTAAACCTCGCCGCCCTGCGATTCCGCGTAAAGGATGTTCCGGTCGTCCGGATCGAAGACGCAATAGAATCCATCGCCGCCGCCGATCATCGTCCAATCGGCATTGCGGATGCCTTCCTTGGTGAAGGTGCGGCTGGGGCCGACCCAATTCGAGTTATCCTGTAATCCGCCGGCGATGCGGTAGGGTGTGCTGTTATCGAGGGTAATGCGATAGTATTGGCCGGCGGGGAACATATTGAGGAAGTCCCAATTCTTGCTGCCGTCAAAGGTCTGGTAAGCCCCGCCGTCGGTGCCGGTGATCAATCGTTGCGAAACCGGCGGCGCGGACGTGCCTTCCTTTTCTTTGGACTCGTCCGATTTTGGCGGCAAAGCGGTGCCAGGCTGGATTGCCAGGGCGTGAACATCGACGTGGACGTCATCGAAGTCAGCCTCGCGAAAGGTGCGCCCGGCATTGTCCGATACGTAGAGTATCCAGCCGAGCACATAAACCCGTTGGTCGTTGGCGGGATCAATATCCAGCCGGCTGAAGTAGAACGGGCGCGGGTCCAGCGAATTCATGCGCCTCCAGGTTGCCCCGGCATCTTCGCTGCGGAAAACGCCGCCTGCGCGGCTATGGTTCTGGTCGATATCGCTGGTACCGCCTTGATCGCTTTGGACCACTGCCATCACGACGCCCGGCTTGGATTGCGAAACCGCGAGGCCGATGCGCCCGGTGGAACCGGGGAGACCGTAGGTCAGTTTCGTCCAGTGCGTCCCGGCATCGGTGCTTTTGAACACTCCGCCCACGTCCGCGCCATCGGTGAGGTTGGTGCCATAGTAAAAGCCCCACGGTTTGCGTTGACGCGCATAAAGCGCCGCATAGAGGGTGTCCGGATTCCGCGGGTCCATGGCGATGTCCGAGCAACCCGTGACGGCATCATACGGTTTGGGGGCGGCTAGAACCAGTTTCCATGTCTTCCCGCCGTCGGTGGTTTGGTAAAGACCGCGTTCGCCGCCCGAGGACCACAACGATCCCGCCGCGGCGGCGTAAACGGTATCGGGACGAGTGGGGTGAATGACGATACGGCAGATGGCGCAACTGGTTTTCAGCCCCATGCGCGACCACTTGCCCCCGGCGTCGCTCGAACGATATACGCCATTGCCCCAACCGGCTGAGTTGCGATCGCTGCCCTCGCCCGTGCCGACCCAGACGATGTCAGCGTTGGATGGCGCTATCGCGACGGCGCCGATGGATTGCACGGGTTGATCGTCGAAAACCGGCGCGAATGTGACTCCATTGTTGCCGGTCTTCCACACGCCGCCGGTTGCCAGGCCGAGATAGAATGTGTATGGATTCCGAGGATCGATGGCGATGTCGGAAACACGTCCGCTCATGACCGCGGGGCCGATGGACCTTGCCTTCAGGCCTTTAAGCATTACTTCGGTGATGGCGGGAGACGATTCTTCCTTCGGCCCGGCCCAAACGGCGACCAGGCTGAGCAAGGAAACGATGAGCGAGGATGAAATGCGTGAGGTCATGGGGAGAAACGTATACTCAAAGCGTTGCGCGGCAGTTTGGCGCCGGTCGTTGTTCTCAGTGGCGTTACCAAGTTGGCGCGCGATGATGCCGGTCGATGCGAGCCGGACCAGCATCCGCCCCTCACCCCGTGGATCGGGGCGCGGAGTTCAACCATATCCTCGAGCACGACGGGCAATAGATCGCCGTTGGCAACGGCTTGGCGCTGCATGGCGCCAGTTAATCGGAATTGGAGGCTGTTTGGCAACAGTGAAGTTGCGTGCTGCAGCTCTGTCTTACCGCAATGCTTATGAAGTGGGACCCAGCGGAATGGGTCCCCGCCAGCACTTCAATAAGCTGGCCGGGTTGAAGGAGGGCTGTTGATTAACCCCAACCGTGGACTGCTGAAGGACGGGATCAGACGGTTTGCGTGGTGAAAACGGCCCACCACGAAGGGCGCAAAACACCGCGGAGGACACGAAGAGCACGAAGAAGTAGAAAATAGTTTTTCCCGGGAAAACCTTTGAGGTTCACCCCAAATCGGAAGGCCTACTCTACCGAAGTTCTTCATAGCAAGTCGAAAACCATGCGGTGCCTGTTCTTCCTGAGGGGCTCGAACCTCACGCAGAAACAGTATCTTTGAACTTTCCTTTCATAGATATTCGCCAACCATGATTTTTTCTTTGACAATCCGCTCGCGCCATGAGATTGTTATGATAACAATTGTCCCAACTAACTTGGCATAACTGTTTTTGTCTAGCCGGTCCGGCTTTGGAAACGCAGCGATGAAGTGAACAATGATGGCATTTCATAACAAGCGAACTCTGAAGGAAGGCTCTATGCAAAGGCATATTCTACCCCCCCCCCACTGCCCGCAACGGGCGCGCATTGATCGACAGCAACAACTCACCCGGTAAACCCAAGACCAGGGTGAGGATCGGCTCGGTGACCGTGGTTTCCTTGATTTGCATCGGCTCGGTTCTTGGCCTCGAACGGGAGACCCGCGCTGCCGATACGCCCCTGGATGCGCCACCGGTGGAAAAGGTGATCGAGCGCGGCGCCCATTACAACGTGGTCGAGATCAGCCGGGCGGTATTGGACCAGAACGGGCAATTGACCATTCGCAAGGGCCAATACACCGCCATCCAAAACGGCATGAACCGTCTGGTCAATGGTCAGTGGATCGAGTCCCGCGCCGTGGTCGAGGGCTATCCCACCGGCGCCATTGCCAACCAGGGACCGCACCAGGTCATCTTCAGCAAGAACCTGCTGGCTGAAGGAGGAACTATCGACCTGCTGACCCCTGATGGCAAACGACTTCGAGCGGTTCCGGTCGGTCTGGGCTGGAAGAACGCCAAGACCGGCCAATTTGCCTGGATTGCCCGCGCCCAGGACACGGTGGGCGTTATTCAACCGCCTAACGTGGTGGTCTATGAAAACGCCTTTGACTCGATCCAGGCGAACCTGGTGGTCACTTACACGACGGCGGGGATCGAGGTCTGGGTTGTCTTGAAGGAAAATCCCATTCTGCCCGAAGGATTCGAAGCCGAATCGTCGCTTTTCCAGGTGATCACCGAGTTTCTCGAGGTTCCAACCGCCGTATCAGAGAAGATTCTCACCCGGCACACCCCGCCGACGGCAATAGCTGAGAATTGGGTGGAGCCCGAGCTGACCGACGTCTTCACCGATTGGGGCGCGATGCAACTCTGGCCTGGAAGGGCCTTTCCCTTGGTGGAATCAGGGGCGACCACCAATTTATCCGAGGCGCGTGTCTTTAAGCATTGGCAAAATGTGGATAATCGATCGCTGCTCTTTGAAACCCTGCCCTATCCGGTCATTCGGAGCGAGTTGGAAAAATTACCCCAACAAACCGCCCAGGCAAAACCCGCCGTTCAGGAGCGATTCAAATTGGCGGAGTCACCGACGTCTCTCGGGCCCAAAGGAGTCATGAAGGTCGCGGCGGCCAAGTCTGCAATCTCTGGATTTGTGGTGGATTATACGGTGGTTTATTCACAATCAACATACACCTTTTCCAACGGGATCACCTATAAAATTCAATCGACCGTGTATATTTCTCAATGGGCCCAAATTCAAAGCGGGGCGATTTTGAAGTACACGACTGTGGACTATGGGGGCGCGGATGGTTATCTTTCCGTGGTGGGCAACATCATTACCCCTTATGACCAACAACCTTGCGCTATTTTGACCCACGTCGAAGACAATTCGGCGGGAGAACCCTTAGGCGGAGATCAGTTGACACAGAAAGTTCCTTATGGGTTGAATTTAAATTCATTGACCTATTACAATCCTACAGTTCAACGGTTGGAGATACGCCATGCCAATGTCGGTCTGCGCGGCTATTACACAGGTAATAGTCTCAGTGTTCGGGACTGCGTTTTCAAGAACTGCAATACAGGCATTGCTGCGGTATACTCAACCATCTATATTTATCGCACTTTCATGTGCGATGTGGTCACGCCCTGGGTAGAAACGGGGGGATCCATTCCAAATCCCGAATTCACTCAGAATTGCGGGCCTACCAGCGCCCCATCGATTACTAATAGCCCCGCCAATCAGACACGGGATGTTGGATCCAGTGTTGGTTTCAGCGTGACGGCCTCTGGCTTTGCACTCAACTATCAATGGTATTTCAATAACCACAGCATAGCCGGTGCAACAAGTTGGTATTATGGCATACCCAATGTCCAGCATAGCAACGCGGGTGAATACTACGTCGAGGTCGAGAATGAAGCGGGACTCAAAAGAAGCAGTAGGGCCACTTTAACGGTTAGTGGCAAGCCCGTGATTACGGTTCAACCCCAGACTCAAAGCGTTCCTCAGGGTTCAGACGTCACTTTCAGCGTGGAAGCATTCGGTGGGCCTTTTTACAACGCGGGCCAGAACATTCCCTTTTATTATTATTGGTACCGATCCCCTAGCACCTTGATCCAAGAAGGCACGAGCCACGAATATGTACTCGATAATGTCCAACCGGAAGAGGCTAGCGGCTATTTTGTGATTGTAACCAATGGATATGCGTTTGGCTCCGCAACGAGCGTCGTTGCAACTTTGACCGTACAAGCCAATCAGGATCGGACTTATGACTCCAGCGCCGATTTTGACCATGGCATTCTGATTAATCTCAACCATAACGTTGCCGGCCAACTCCAACTTAATACCGATCCGACACCGTTGCCCTACATTAATGTGCCCTGCTCTGGACAGCCCGACACTGGCCGAGGCACACTAGCACGAATCAACGTGAATTCAGGAGAAAGTGTGGGCGAATATTATACTGCACCCATCCGATATTGGGATTTTTGGGAAGTCCGTATCAATCCCGATCCATCCCGAACGGCGGTTGACCGCTTTGGCAATGTCTGGGTTGCTAACCGCGGCGACGACATGGATATTAACGGAGTCTACAAAGGCTCCATTACCAAGATCGGAATAGTGATCGGCGGTATTCGGTGTGATCGATCTGGGGCAGCTCCTCCTTACACCTTTACGGCGCGAAAGGACGGCGAATACCTCTTGCCTCCGTTTGTCTATAATACATGCCTGGATAGGGACGGTGATGGGGCAATTCGGACGTCTCGAGGGTTGCGGCACCTGTTGGACTGGTCAGACCCTGATGATCCAGATGACGAGGCGATCTTAAAGTATGTGCGCGTCGATTGCCCGGGAACCAGAGCCTTGGCGGTTGATACCACCAATAACGTTTGGGTCGGTGGAATCGGACAAGGACTCGCCGGGATGCATCAATGCTTAAATGGTGAGACTGGCGAGATTCTCTGGACGTCGGATCCAGTGCTGGCTAGCGGAGGGTATGCCGCGGTCATTAACGACATCGCAGGAGAACGCTGGCTCTGGTCCACTTATCCGTCCTCCAAGGGTGATGCAGGTCACCTCACCTGGGTCCGGTTGAAACTCTCGGACAAAACCTGTTTACCAAATACCTCTCCAGGCAT
>JAMCZD010000042.1 GCA_023473405.1 Candidatus Omnitrophota bacterium | reverse complement strand
ACCACCAAGTCTGCTTGCGTAGCGCAAAACCTCCGAGTCTGCTGTGTTGCGGGTTTCCAACCGGCGTCGCGTTAGGCTGGCGCACGGTCTGCCGATTTAGAAATCGGCGATTGGCTCGCTCTCGCTCGCTCAGCCATGCGGGCCTTGCCTTCGATTGGCTCAGGCAATCCCTTTCACCGCATCCGAAGCGGCTCAAGCCGGCAGGTTGGGAAACCTACGGTTTTTACGGTTTCAGCAACGTGAACGGCATCCAGGGCAGGTTGCGCAGAATCCCAAAGACGAGTATGCAACCCAGGAAAAGCCAGACATAAGCCGGACGCGCGTTCTCGAGCCAGTCAAATGATCGGCGGCCGGTCCAATGATTGAGCGCGGTTCGGGCCAATGCCCAGGAAACGAATGGGATGGTGGCGACTGCCAGGAGGTTGAAACGAAGCGCGCTTAACAAATCACCGTGCAACAGGGCGTGAATCGATCGCAGTGAACCGCAACCCGGGCAGGACAGACCGGTCAGGGAATGGAACATGCATTGCGGATAAAACGCATATTGCCCGGGGGCAAAGCGGTAGAGTATGGCAGCGGCACCCGTCATCAGGACACCGCATAAAACCGTTATCGCGCGCGCAGTTTTACGCGTCACAATCGCCCGATGCATCTTGTGATTCTCAGCGAACAGGGCGTGATTCGTGGTGAAGCCTGGCATGGCGTTTCCACCCAGTGATTTCATACACGGAATCGGCAGACAAAGCCTCTCATCAGGCCCATCGTCATGATTATGCCAAAAACAACGTAGCCAAGGATGGCAATTACGATGCCGGCGATGGCCAGGCTTCGGCTTGATTGCTGGCGCGGGTTCCTGTCGATTTGCGACAGGGCGACCACCGAAAAAATCAGGCCTAAAGTAGAAAAAATGGGCCCGCAGCACTGAAAGAATCCCAGCACGCTCAAAATGAGTCCTGCCACAGCCATTCCATTGGTTTCCGTTCCGCCGGTGGTGGCGCTGACTGGCGGGGGGACCAAAGGCGGTGGTGTGGTGGGCGCTTTGGGCAGCGCGTCCGCAAATTCCGGAAGGCCCCCCAATGGTTTCCATTCCACGGAATGTTCCGCCTGCACACGAGTATCGGCGTTGGCCCGGCCTTCACGAATCCATTGCCGCAACTGCTCCGCGGTAACTGGTCCATACTCCCTTCCGTCGGCCCCAATGATTTTGTACATGGTCGCAGATTGCCTGAAAATCGGCACTTGTCAAAAACTCTGGCATTTTGCGGACGGTTTTTATTATCCGCGTGATGCGAGTATTCCTTGGTTTTGATCATGGTTCATGGGCAAGGTAAGAAAGAAGGTCGAGCCCTGGCCGGGTTCGCTCTTCACCCATACTTTGCCGCCGTGCGATTGCACGACGTGTTTGACTATGGCCAGGCCCAAACCGGTGCCGCCTTGTTCTCGCGATCGTGAGCGGTCCACCCGGTAAAACCTCTCGAAAATTCGGCCTTGCGCTTCGAGTGGGATGCCGGGGCCGTCGTCCTTTACCCATAGCTCGATCCAGCGTTCCCCGGTGGCTCCGCCGCCTACGGTGACGTGTCCGTTAACGGGTCCGTATTTGATGGCGTTTTCGATGAGATTGAAAAGGGCTTGCTGCAAGCGTTCGGCGTCGGCTTGTGCCCGCAGGTCCGGCGGAATCCGGTTTTCGAGATGCATAGTTTTCCTCGATGCTCGCGTCCGTAAATCCTCAAGGACTTTCTCGGTAAGGAGGCGCAAGTCTACCAGTTGAAGTTGCAGGGTGACTTGGTCCGATTCCAACCGCGACAAGGTCAGCAAGTCCTCGACCAGGAAAATTAGGCGGTCCGCGTGTTTCTGAATGATTTTGAGGAAGTGGGTAGCCACGGCGGGGTCATCTTTGGCCCCCTCGAGGAGGGTTTCGGTGTAACCTTTGATCAGCGACAGCGGGGTGCGCAGTTCGTGGCTGACGTTGGCGACAAATTCCTGTCGCGCCCTCTCCAATTGCTGGAGCCGTGTGTGATCATGAAACACCAGCATGATCCCCTGGATTCGGCTGGAAGGTCCCCGCAAGACGCTGGCATCAACCTTTAAACACCGCTTTTCGATGCCCGGCAAATGCAGCTCGAAGTCGAGTATTTGCCCCCGAACGATCGCCTGTTGGGCCAAGTCATGCAGCTCATGCAGTCGGAAGGTTTCCATGAGGGTTCGCCCCTTCGGATTCCCCGAAACCCGCAGCATCTTCTCCAACGATCGATTAATCAACTCCACCCGTCCGTCGCGGTCCAGCAGCAGGACTCCTTCCGCCATGTTGTTGAAGAGGCTTTCCTGGGTTATGGATTCGGTCATGGTCAACGATGGGGTCCGATTCGGGAGGGCGCGCCAAACCGATCAGGCCTCCGTCAAGCGATAGCCCACGCCGCGCACGGTTCCGAGGTATTTGGCGGCGGGGCCCAATTTCTCCCGCAACCTCCGCACATGAGTGTCGATGGTGCGGGTGTCGATGACGCTGTCGTATTCCCAGACGTCCTGGAGCAATTGATCGCGCGTTTGCACCCGGCCCTGGCGCTGCGCCAGAATCACCAATAATTTAAACTCGGTAGCCGTCAATTCCACCTGTTGGCCGCCGACCATAACCTCGTGGCGCGGTATGTCGATCGTGAGCGGTCCGATGCGCAATTGATCGGCGGTATTTTCTTCGGCCTGGCGGCGGCGGAGCAGGTTTTTGACGCGCAGCACCAATTCTCGCGGGCTGAACGGCTTGGTAACATAATCGTCAGCTCCAAATTCAAGTCCTAAAACCCGATCGATCTCCTCCGCCTTGGCGGTGACCATGATCAGCGGGATCCTGGCCGTTGCAGTATCGCGCCGCAGGATTTTGCAGACCTCCAAACCGTCGATCTCCGGCAACATTAGGTCCAACAAAATCAAATCCGGCTTCGACGCGCGGGCCTGTTTCAGGGCTTCCTCGCCGTCGGCGGCACTGACCACCTCGCAGCCGGCCGCCTTCAGGTTGAAGGCGATGAGTTCGACCGCGTCCGGTTCGTCGTCAACCACCAGAATCCTGGGTCTCATATTGTTGACTGATTGGGAATAGCCGGTGCGCGCGTGCCTTTGCCGGTATGGCGAATGTCGCGGCCTTCAAAGAGGTAAACGGCCTCTTCGGCGATGTTGGTGGCGTGATCCGCTACCCGTTCCAGGCTCTTGGAAACCACCATCAAATGCAGGCAACGCTCGATCGTTCCCGGACGGGTCTGCATCAATTCGAACAGCTCGCGATACAGCTCATGATAAACCACGTCAGCTTCGTGGTCCCGGGCAATCACAGCGTGGGCCAAGACACAGTCTCCATTGACAAGTGCATCAAGGCTGGAATTGAGCATTTCGATGGCCATCGTTGCCAATTGCCTGACCCCGTCCATTTCCTTTATCGGTGGTTCCCGATTTAGTTCCAGGGCGCGTCGCGCGATGGTGGTTGCCTCATCCCCGACGCGTTCGAGGTCATGCGAGGTTTTCATTGCCACGGTGATCAGGCGAAGGTCCTTGCGTGAGGGCACCGAATCTGCCAGCAGGTTGATGGCCAGCTCATCGAGCTTCATTTCATATTGGTCAATAATAATGTCACCGTTTTGGACGGATTGCGCAGCGCCATCGTCGCGTTCCGCCACGGCCTTGACAGCTTCGCTGACGGCTGTTTCCGCATAACTGGCCATCATGAGAAGCTCGTCCTTGAGCTTGGCTAGATGTTGTTGAAAATCATCCTGCATAGCCAGTCCAATCCTAACGCTCACATCGCTAATCACAAGCAGAGATTAGTCGCTCCGTGGCAGCCGGCTCTGAGTCTCCGGTTAGTCGTCCATGCTCGCGCTGTCCCACTGGACCGCTCGGCGCAGGCGGTTTTCTGCTTCCCCGGCAAATTCATTCCTCAATTCCTCCCGCAATTGGGGGCACCAAAAGGGGGAGGGACGGTCCACAAAGGGGGCGCGCCGGGAATCCATTTGGCATGCCTTGAGCTGCCAAACGGCCATAAAGAGCCGTATGAGTCCTTCGCGAACGATCGGCCTCTGGAGGCGCCGAAAACGCTGCAGCTCAGGCCAATTGGGCCGGCAGTGGTTTGCCAAATAGTCAAAAACCTCGTCGATCGCGATTCTCTGGCAGATCACTTCTGATGAATAGGTTCCGGTCGCATAACTGAAACACAGCAATGACACCATCCTCTGTCCCGACAATTCGCCGTCCGTGCCGGTCCAGGCAAGGGCAGAGCGGTTCGCCGGCAGGAGTTCGGCGCCCACTTCGAGTGCGATTCCGGCCAGGACATGACGCTCCAGCCAATCCGCCAGATTGCGTGGAAGGCCGTACGGGATTGGCAGGTGCAGCCGTTTAGCCAGGCTCTGGGAGTTAATGAAATCGGTTTTCGCTTTCATACCAAGCCTCACAATACCGCGGCCCGGTTACAGCAAGTTGTCGGAATTGTGAATTTCTGGTGACGATTCCGCCTTGGTTTGTAACCAAATCGTAACCCGGCAGACCGGCAAACGAAATATTCACCATTCAACTTGTCGAGGTTCGTATGACGATCAACGAGATTATGAAAACAAACCAAACGACAAACAGATGCAAATGGATGCCCCTGGCCGCTGCCGGTTTGATGGTATTATGCGCCCTGGCAGGCGCCGGTTCGGCGCGCAACTCGGATGCCCTGGTTAATGCGCTCGTCAAAAAAGGCATTCTCACGCAAAATGAAGCCGAGGATATCCAGGCTGAGCTGGGTAAAGAAAACACCTCGAGCAATACTTCGCCGCTCGTCCTCCCATTAGGCAAGGAAACCAACCTCAAGCTGGGCGGATTCCTCCAGGCCAACGCCGAGTTTGGCGACGTGTCAAGCTTCGAAGGGCGTCTCGCCGACGGCCCCAATGCCCTCGATAATCGCTTCCGCCTGCGACGCGCGCGCATCAGCCTGAGCGGTGATTTCCTTAAACAGTTCGATTTCAAACTGGAAGGCGATTTCGAACAAGGCGACGGGATTAACGGCAATCGGACCGGCTTTTCAGGCACCGACCTTTATGTCAATTACCGGCAATACCCCGAGGCAAACCTGAGACTGGGGCAGTTCAAGGCCCCTTACGGGCTCGAACAACTCACCCCGG
The DNA here is from genome assembly GCA_023473405.1 of Candidatus Omnitrophota bacterium. GTDB lineage: Bacteria > Verrucomicrobiota > Verrucomicrobiia > Limisphaerales > UBA1319 > JAMCZD01. The sequence goes on along the minus strand of JAMCZD010000042.1, from coordinate 520 downwards.
ATACGACCCTGTTCACCGCCGAACGATCCCTGGTGACCGATGCGCTTACGCCCGAGCGCCAGGTGGGTTTCCAAATCTGGGGTAAGCCATTGGCCAACCTGTGGCCCGATCGCAAGGACTTTCTGACCTATTCCTTCGGGATGTTCAATGGAAATGGACGCAACATCAGTATCAACGACGGCAATAACTTCATGTACGCCGGACGCCTCGAGTTGACACCTTACTCGGACATCCTGTGGAATCTGCCGGCTCAGTGGCGGCTGGGCCTGGACGGTCTCTATTCGCGGGATGCCGCAAGTGTGAACCTGAGCCCGGTCGGCAACCTGCTCCTGCAGCCCGACGGCTCCCTGCTCCCGTTCACCACCCACTCGCCGGATGAACGCCGTGCCTGGGGGGTGGACCAGACCTTCACTATCGGCCCATTTGGTCTGACGGCCGAGTATCTCGAAGAACACTATCGGCCCACCTCCAGCCCGGCTAATTTCAACGAGTTCGTTGCCAATGGATATTATGTCCAGGG
>JAMCZD010000537.1 GCA_023473405.1 Candidatus Omnitrophota bacterium | reverse complement strand
TAATGACCACCTTGACCGTTCCTCCCAGTAGCACGCCCGGATTACGGTGCCCGCCCAATATCGTGACTAATTGTGTTACCGATAAGGGCACCGTGGTTTTTTACCAGGTCAGCTTGTGCAACACCAATTACACCGTCAAATCCGATCCCCCGTCAGGCAGCCTATTCCCGCCCGGAGTGACTACCGTCACCTGCATCGTTCAAGCCCTTACCGGTGCGATCGAAAAATGTTCCTTCACCGTCACTGTCCTGTGCGGCAATACAAATGCTCCATCCATCACCATCGCCCGTCCACCAACTGCCGGGAACGTGCTACTTACCTGGCCCGGGACCGGTACCCTCCAAAAGGCAACGGATCTCCTGGGTCCATGGATAACTATCTCGAACGCAGTCAGTCCCTACTCTATCTCGATTAGTGGCACGCGAGGATTCTTCCGATTATTACCGTAATACCCCTGAGCCAGGGCCCGAGACCATCAATGCCATCGATTGCTTGGGATTACAAACCAACCTGAGTGAGTTCCGAAATGCCAGATTCAAGAGTGCCGTTGAATGGTTGACTCCAAGGCCGTGCACACGGCAGTATCGCGAGGTGAACGCAACGCAAAAAATGACGCCATTCCGATTACCCCAATCAATCCGGCAGTTCTTGTGCCGGAACATGTCCTGGCTTTTGGCGACTCAACTTCTGACAGCCGCTCCTGGTCTAATCCTCGGAAAAGACGCGCGAACGAATAATCCCGGTCCTCCGTTGATCCAGCGACTGGGCACCATCGCGGCCTGGCCAATCGGCGAATGCACACCCATTGTGTTCAAGGGCAAACTCTATCGCTACGAATGGGTCCACAAAGGTTACCAAGGCAACCAACTCGGCGATGATTACTCCCGAATCATCGACGTATCGACCGGCGAAGGCACCGCCCCCTTCGCCAAAGGCTATGTCTTCGGCAGCGCTTTTGTGTATGGCGGCACCGTGTATGTCAGTGCCACGAGCAAAGAGACCGGTTTGCATCGAGATCGAATCCAAATTTTTGCCTCGAATGATTTGCACCGCTGGGATTCGTGGACCGCCCTTGACCTTCCCGGCTTTAGCATCTGCAACACCTCGATCTGCCGTGCCACCAACAACTTCGTAATGATGTTCGAGATCGATAAACCGGTCGAGCAAGCCGGCGTTCCGTTCACCGCCCGATTTGCTACCTCGGCCGAATTGCGGCACTGGGAATTGACACCGCCCGAGTGCGTCTATGCCAAGGACCGGTACACCGCACCCCATTGTCTGCGATATGCGGACGGTTACTTCTATGACTTCTATCTCGAGGCATGCCCCGGATGGTATGAAACCCGCCTGGTCCGTTCCAAAGATCTGGTCCATTGGGAGGCCAGCCCTCTCAATCCCGTCCTCCGCCCGAACGACGACGACAAAAAAATCGCCAACCCAAAACTAACACCCGCCCAGCGCGAACGCATCGCCAAATTGGGCAACGTCAATAACTCGGACATGGACCTCTGCGAGTATCAAGGCAAGGTGATCATTATCTACTGTTGGGGAAACCAGACCGACGAAGGTAACCTTGGCGAGGCATTCTACAGCGGTTCCCTGGAACAATTCCTAAAAGCGTGGTTTCCATCCTCTGCTATGACATCAGACATTGAAACAAAAGGCGGCCCGCTTTAGGGGGAACTCCATTGCCACCAGTAACGGGAACGTGATCGTGCATCCGGTAAATCATGCCACCATTCTCCTGGGTTGGAAAGACAAGGCGATCTGTGTGGACCCGGTGGACGGGCTGAGCCGATTTCAGGGATTGCCGTGCCCGGACTTGTTGCTGATAACGGGCCTTCACGGCGATAATCTGGACGGAAAAACCCTGGCCGGGTTGGTCATCAATAAGACGCCAATCGTGGCACCGCCGGCGGTCGCAGCCGCTCACGGAAAAAGCGGCATGCCATTTCCGCGCGGTTTCATGCTCGTAACGTAATTGTCGCGCCAGTGAACTGTGAACGGTTTTCCGCCGCCGCCCATTCGCTCGAATGTGATCCGTTCTTTGACCGGAAAAGTGATCTGAAGCAGGGTACCATTGGGAAATTTGCCAAGTGCGACATAATGCCCGGTAGCATCGAGCGTTCGGGTTGGGCCGAACGGCTTGCCATCCACGCGGAAGTCGAGTTGATCGGCGCGCAGGAATTCCGGCACGCGCACCAGGACACTGGCTTCCTGGTGGAGTCGTATCGCGGCTTCGCCCTGTTCGGGTAACCGGGTAAAGACCGTGGCGATATCAGAATTTCGATTAAGGAAGTAATTGATACGGAGGACTCCATTGTCATAGCTCATGACATCGTGCCAGCCGGTGTAAAGGGCGCGCACGCCGGCGTACTGGCAACAGCCGCCCACGATGAGTCCGTCAGGCCGAGTCAGATCGTTCGGAAAAAAGGTGGCCGACCATGTCCCGTTAAACCGGCGGGCTATGGGCAGATCATGCGTGGCGTTCGTTCCGTAGGCTTCGATCAAAACCTTTTCGAATTCCGGAGTGAACCGAAGCTGAGTCGCGGCGATGACATTCACGGTCATAGATTCCACGTCGTCATGCAGGTTGGCCCAGTCATGGAAGTCGGGATCGAGGTTGGCGCAGGATGCGAGCGCCTCGGCGAGCTCGATGGTATCCGCCCCGCAACAGGTTTCGCTGTGAGCGACGCCGGGGAGTTCAGGTATCCAGCCGCACTTGCCGGCTCCGCAACCGCCTGCTGGATTAAACATCCAATCGTAGCTCTTCCTGGCCTTCAACAAGTATGACCTACCCTGCTCCACTCGGTGCAGATGGCCTCGGAACGAACCGTCGGGCTCGAACCTGGCATAGGGTTTTTGCTCGGGCGGCGCTGAATCGGCCTCGTGCCCACCCATTTCGCAATTGGCAAATCGAATGGCCAAATCGAGCGCGGCGGTGTCTCCGGCGGCCTCGGCGAACATCACCAGGGGTTCAATGCAAAGACCGCCGCGCACGTAAACCCATTGGGCATCCGGTCCGGGTCGGTCATTGATGAAACTGTCGCTGGGCCACCCGGCGTACGGTCCCCATCGGGGATCGGATCCGCGGATAGTGGCGTAGCGGTCGAGGCCGTGAATCATGCGGTCGATATACGGCTTCAATATCGAGCGGTCTCCTGTCCGAGCTATATACCAGCGCACCAAGGCGCGCAGGGTGCGACTTTGGTCCCAGATATGGTAGTAATACTCATTCTTCTGTTTGTTCGACCGGTCCGGGACATAAACAAGGCCAGTCTCCGGATGCAGCATCGATAGTAGAAATGCCCGCTGGCCGGTCTCGACCTCGGCGCCGGTAGTCTGATCACGCGTCATTTCCCGCACGAATAACCAGGACTGCACCGCCCGCGCCGTGCAATCACCGAAGTCCCATTGGCCGTGACCGCGAATTGCGCGCGGGGTAAGCCGGCTATCGAACACGGCGCGATAGAAACCTTCGCTGCCCGGCAAACGTTCAGGCGCCTGAATCATAAAACCTTCCATCGCCGCCCGGGCGCGTTCTTGCGGATTCATCGGTTCCTGTCGCTCTCTAATCCACGAATCAAGCAAGGCGGTTCGCTGTCGGACGAAGGCTTGCCGCTGTCGGGCGATTTCCTTGGTTCGTTGCAACTTGATTGGATCGATGTTCTCGGCGGTCCGGCTCGATGCCATTCGAATATCCTGAGCCTCATCGTACAAGGCCTTGATCTCGTCCGCACCCAAGGCACGATCATAGACCCGGACATCATCGATGCCGCCGTTGAAGTATTCGGTGGTGCCGCTGGTGGAGCCGATAAATGCCCCCGCAGTGCCGTTGGTAATGAGCTGACCCGAGGCAGGCATGTTATCCAGTTCACGACCGTCGCTGTAGAGCCGAAACTGAGAACCATCATAGGTGCCAACTAGCAAATGCCATCGTAGATCGAGATAATCCGCCGCTTGAATCGGTGCATGCAGTTCCTGGTAATGCCCACCGGCATTCAGGCCCAGGGACAGAATCCCACCTTGTTCCTGGAACATGAGCAAAATTCGGTCCTCGCTGTCTTCCTTGCGATAAACGGTCTGGTAACCAACCAACTCGAGCGGAAAGATCCAGGCGCTGATTGTGATTTGGCGGGAGGGCTTCAGGAAGGGCGAGGACGGAATCGATACGACTTCGGACGGCGTTCCCGAGAACAGCACGGCTTGGCTAAAGACTCCTGGAATACGATGGGCGCCTTCGGTGATTTTGCCGTTCAAATGATGGGGGCTTGAATCAGTTATCGACGCGCCCGATGGTTCGTCAAGGGACCAATGGGCCACCAGGCCGCCCGCTGCGTCATTTGCATGCGCCGCTATGACAATTCCAACAGCTAATGCCAGGGCGACGCCGGATGTGATTTGTTCGTTTAACAGTCTCATATCGCGCCTAATGAGTTGAATTCACGTGGTCTTCAATTGCCGATAGTGTCGTCGATCCCATGAAAGCCAATCTATCTTCGCCATACGGCCGAACTGTTAGGCGGCAGCGAGAGTAGAAATCCATCGTGCGCCGGCTCTATGCGAGCGTCCGCGGAAGACATCACCAGCTTCCATTCGCCAGGAGCGGAGGGAACTCCGACGAACACTTTGTCCTTGCCTTCCATGCGAAAGGCATAAAGCAATTGGCCCGGGCCGGTCCCGTCCCCGAAGACTACCACATCCCAATCGCGCGGGCTCCGCGGTTGTGGTAGCGGGAAGAGCACTGGCTGTGACTGGAGGTGGCGAATGTTCTTATATGCATCCACCAGTTTACGTATTCGAGCGGTGGCTTGGGGGCTCCACTGGGCAATGTCGCCATTGAAGCTAGGTGCGCCAACCATGCGGCTGATCAAGTTGTGGGCGTAGGCTTCCTGGTCTCCCGTGTTTCGGTGCACACGGACTGCCAGGTTAAGAAAATACGCGGGCCAGAACCGCAAAGCGCCGGTCTGGTTGAAACGGCACACCTCGGGATTGGCGGTATGATCGCTCAGCCAGGTGCTGGTGCAGTATTGGACCATGCCAAGATCGAAGCGTGTGCCCCCACCCGAGCAGCACTCGATGTTCAGGTCGGGGAACTCCCGGGTCAGCGTATCCATAACCTGGTGGTAGCCGTTTATATACTCCAAACCGCCTGAACCGACCATTTCCCAGCGCATCCAGGTCAGCCCATATTCGGTGCACCATTTACGGAGGGTCTTGAGCGCGTCTGCCCGCCCATCCTCGGTGGCCATGTCCATGCTTGGTCCGGCTCCGTTACGGGTCTCGACCTGGTGCCATATTCCAAAGCCCATGCCCAAGCTGCGGCAGTAATCGCTCAGCCTCTTCAGATCCGCGGTTCCATTGGGGAACTTGACCGGATCGGGTTCGTCCCATTGGCCTTTGCCTGAAGCGCCAAAGGCGCCTATTCCGTACCATCCGGCGTCGAGGCAGAAATACTCGCAGCCAAGCTCAGCGGCGCGCTTGGCCTGGCGCATCATCTCGTTGAAGTCGAACCCGCTGTGGATGCCAAACCAGTGATCGTAAGTCACCTTGTTATAGTTCGGACGGCCGTTGGCTTTGTAAGCGATCCGTTCTCGAATATACCGTTTTTGCGCATTATCCAATTGCGTCCAGCCGTTCCCCTCGAAAAAGACCAGGAAGT
>JAMCZD010000062.1 GCA_023473405.1 Candidatus Omnitrophota bacterium | reverse complement strand
TCCTTTGCGCCTCCCCCAGTTGTCCCGGCGGCCCATGCATACCGACGAATCGGTTCAAGCCATCAAGTTCAGGGGCCTGCTTGAAAATGGGGTTTACCGCTACGATCCCAATGAATACCACGGGCCGACTCTTGCTTACGCGACCCTGCCGGCCGCCTGGCTGAGCGGAGCCAGGAACCTGGCCCAAACCAACGAATCAACCTTTCGCGTTGTCCCGGTCCTTTTCGGGATCGGCTTGGTCCTCCTGCTTTGGCTGGTCCGGGACGGTCTGGGCGGGATCGCGACTTTCGCGGCCGGCATCCTCACCGCCATCTCGCCGGCGATGGTCTTCTACAGTCGATATTACATCCACGAGATGCTCTTGGTGTTTTTCACCTTCCTGCTGATGGCCGCCATTTGGCGTTACACACGCCAACCTCGACTCGGCTGGGCGCTCCTGGCGGGGGCTAGCCTGGGCCTAATGCAGGCAACCAAGGAAACCTTCGCGTTCGCCATCGGGGCTGGGGCTTTGGCAGTGGTTCTCACTGTCAGTTGGCGCCGGTTGATCGACAAAGTTGCTTCTGCGAAAGGCAAAATCGAGACCGGCGGCAATGATCCTGTCCTCGAGGAAAAAGCCGCTGAGTCCGTCCTAACCAACAGCGCAACCGGGGCCTCTCGATGCAACCCGCCGGATGAAGGACCATCCGGCCCACACTCCACGCCCGGTCTCGAGGGGAAGCGCAGTTCCGCCGATCCCTTCCGTTTTCGGGCCGCTCACGGTCTCGCCGCCCTGGCAGTCGCGGTGGGAGTGTCGGTCCTTTTATTCTCCTCATTCTTCACCAACCCATCGGGACCGCTGGATTCGGTTCGCACTTATCTCCCCTGGTTGAGCCGCGCGGGAGGGCAAACCCCGCATGTCCATCCATGGCATTACTATTTTGATCTGCTGGCATTCACGCATCGCGCTCGAGGACCGGTATGGAGTGAGGGACTGATACTGGGACTGGCATTGGTTGGGATGATTGCCGGGCTCGCCCGCCGGGGACTGGGAGGCGCCAAGGAGTCATGGGTGCGTTTCGTGACCTTTTACACCCTGTTGCTGACCGTCATCTACAGCCTGATTCCGTATAAAACGCCGTGGTGCATGTTGGGATTCCTGCACGGCATGATCTTATTGGCGGGTGTCGGCGCGTCCGTGGTCATCCGCGCCTGGCGGCACCGGGCCTATCAAGCAATCGCCGCCCTGGTCTTGGTCATCGCCGCAGGCCAGCTCACTGTCCAGGCCTGCCGAACCAGCTTCACCTATTACGCCGACCAACGTAATCCATACGTGTATGCCCATACCGCTCCGGACCTATTGCGCCTGATCCATACGGTTCAGCAACTGGCGCGGATCGATCCTCGAGGCGATCAGATGATAGTCCAGGTAATGGCTAAGAACGGTGATTACTGGCCGCTGCCGTGGTATTTTCGCCGGTTCAAAAGCGTGGGTTGGTGGGACCGGGTGCCGCCGCATCCGAGGGGTGCCGTTATCATCGCGTCGCCCGCCTTTGATCCGGCTCTGGAAAAGGAACTGGGCGACGGCAGCACCATGACCGGTTTTTTTGCCTTGCGCCCGTCCGCGTTTTTGGAGCTCTTCGTTCAAGCCGATCTCTGGCAGGCCTATTTGAAGTCCGGCCTCGCCGCTGAGGAATAGGGAGCGCTGGCAGGGGTGGCAAACTTGGGCCTTGCCTGAATCGGGTCCCTCTGCAATACTCTAACCAAGGCAATGGAGTTTGCCACCTCGGTTCGCGCCGAGAGAACCGCCTGATTAAGGTTCAGTGCTGATAACTCCTGACCGAGCCAATTGGCCGGCGGAGTTATCATATGCAAAACGCGGTGCGGATATTAATCTACGGCGTGCGAGGCGATAGTCCCGGATGGGTAGCCCTCGGATTTGAGATTTGGGACTGGGGCGACAGTTTTTCCCTCGATACTTGGTCAATTAAGCCCGACAGCATTCACCCTCTGGAAAGGAAAGGCTATTGATATGTACCTGCCTCAAGACGCTATGCTGTTGCGGATTTTCATCGGCGAACACGACCGCTGGCATCATCAACCCCTCTACGAAGCTATTGTGCTAAAAGCACGCGAGATGCGCCTGACCGGGGCGACCGTGCTGCGCGGGCCGATGGGATTCGGCAAATCGAGCCGCTTGCACACCGCCAATAAATTTCGATTGTCGCTGGACCTGCCCTTGGTCATCGAAATCGTGGACTCGGAAGAAAAGATCAACACGTTCCTGCCGGTGATGGATGAAATGATGCAAGGGGGCCTGGTAACACTGGAAAAGGCGAGGGTAATTGTGTATCGCACCGATGAAGAAAACGCCATCGGCGCGGAGAAACCCAAAAGTTGATCATGTTCAATCGAATTTCATTCAACCTGATTCAAGTCGCCACGGTGATGGTTTTTGCGCCACTGGTTTCCGGCGTGCTCGCGCGACTCAAGGAAAGGGTGCAATCGAAACGCGGGCCGAGCATTATCCAGCCGTATCGGGATTTGTGGAAGCTGTTTCACAAGGACGAAATCGTTTCGGAAGACAGCTCGTGGATATTCCGGTTTACACCTTACATCGTTTTCGTGACGCCGGTTTTTGTCACCCTGCTGATTCCGGTATTGACGAATTATCCACTCTTTTTCGCCTTCATGGGTGACATGCTTGGCGGCGGGTTCGTGCTGGCGTTGGGCGGATTCTTCGCCACGCTCGCGGCGGTGGACAGTGCCAACCCCTACGGACCCATCGGCGCCAGCCGCACGCGGATGGTGGGTTTTCTGGCCGAACCAGTGTTCATGATTGTGTTTTTCACGGTGTCATTCGTGGCCGGTTCGACGATTCCCTACATCGTCCAGGAGAAATGGGTGACACCGCTGGCGAATTTTTTCATGCCGTCGCACGTGTTGCTGGTGCTGGCGTTTCTCATGTTGATTCTGGCGGAGGGCGGTCGCATTCCGGTCGACAACCCGACCGGTCATTTCGAGCTGGCGATGATTGATGAATCCAAATCGCTCGAGTACTCCGGGCGCGGTTTGGCGCTGATGAAATGGGGCGGGCAAATGAAGATGTTCGTGCTCATGTGCATTTTTCTCAACGTGCTGGTGACACCCTGGGGTTTGGCCGGCACCCAATCGCTCGCCGCCGTGCTGCTGGCCATTCCCTTGGTGTTGTTCAAGATTTTCTGCTTCTTGCTGGTGCTGGTAGTCATTGAATCGTCGCTGTCCAAGCTGCGGCTATTCCGCATCTCGGAATTTTTGGGCGCGGCGTTCATTACCTCGGTGGCGGCGATGATTGCGCAGGTCTTTTTGCCCTGAACAAACAAAAGCAAATGAGCGAAGCAACGAACCAACTGCTGGAAAACCTGAACGCCCTCGCGGGCGGATTATTTTTGCTGACCGCATTCGGCATGGTAGCGATGCGGCAGGCGCGGGGCTGCTTGAACCTGTTCATTGGGCAATCGCTGTTGCTGGCGACGTCCGCCGCGCTGCTTGGGCTGCGCTATCACTCGGTGCATCTCTATGGTGTGGCGGTGGTGAACTTAATCAGCAAACCGCTAATCGTTCCATGGCTCTTGCGCAAGACATCGCCCGAGGAAGTCTATACACGCCGCGAGGTTGATCAGGCGTTGAACATTCCGACTTCATTGCTGATCGCGCTGGCGCTGGTGGTACTGGCATACTTCCTCGGGCTTCCGCTCTCCAACGCCGTCGAACCGGAATTTCGCGGACCGAATGTGTCGATTGGAATCGCGGGCCTTTTGCTCGGGGCGTATACGCTCACGGTGCGGCGGGAAGCGGTGCCGCTGCTTCTCGGGATTCTGGCGATGGAAAACGGGGCATTCTTCGCCGGAATCGCGATCTCGCGCGATCTTCCCATGCTCGTTGAACTGGCCATCGCAACGGACGGGTTGATCATCGTTTTTATCATGGGCGTGCTCACGCGCGCGGTGCAGAAGCACGTCGGGACGACTGCCGTGGGCGGGCTGGCGAGCTTGAAAGAAGCCGCTGTGGAGCCGGGGAAGGGGGAGGTTTCGGGGAAATGAGTGTTCTAATTATTCTGCTGATTCCGCTGGTGGCGACCGCGCTGGTTTGTATCCCGCTCAAAAGAGGCTGGCCGATGGGCGTGACCGTGGTGGCCAACGCGGCGCTGCTGATTCTAACCACGCAACTCGCGTGGCGGATTGCGGCGGGCGAGCCCATTACGGCAGCACTTCAGGTGGGGATGTTGAAATGGATCGCCGTGGATGGCCTGAGCGCGCTGATCCTGCTGTTGATAGCGCTGGTCGCGACCACCGCGTCCATTTTTTCCATCGGCTACATGGGGCATGAAAATGTGTTGCCGGGACAATTGCGGCTTTATTATGCGAACTACAATCTGTTCATCTTTTCGATGCTGGCCGTGCCGATGGCGGCGGAGCCGACACTGGTTTGGATCGTCGTCGAGTTGACCACGCTTTGTTCGGCGCTGCTCGTCTCGTTTGACAACACGCGCGAGGCGCTGGAGGCGTCGTGGAAATACGTGTTGCTCTCGCTCATGGGCGCGGGTCTGGCACTGTTCGGATTTCTGGTATTGTTTGCCGCGATGCGAGCGGCTGGCGGCGGCACCTACACGTGGACTGGCTTGGTCGTCGCAGCGCCTCGAATGCCGCCGATTTTGCTGCAAACCGCCTTCGTGTTTATTCTGATTGGACTCGGAACCAAGGTTGGCCTCGTCCCGATGCACACCTGGCTGCCCGATGCCCATAGCCAGGCGCCCTCGCCCGTGTGCGCCCTGCTTTCGGGCGTGGAAACCACCGTCATTCTGTATGTGCTTCTGCGGCTGTTTCCGGTGATGCAGGCGGCCCCTCAATCTCACGCGGAGACGTGGGCGATCATTCTCGGCCTCATCTCGGTTGGCACGGCCGCATTTCTGCTGCTGCAAGTGCGCGATTACAAACGGATGTTTGCCTTCTCCACGGTCGAGCACATGGGCGTCATTTTGACGGCGGTTGGCCTCGGCACCTCGGCGGCCGGTTACAGTGCGATGCAGCAAATCGTTGCCCATTCGGTGACGAAATCGTTTTGCTTCCTCGCCGCTGGCGCGGCGTTGCTCGCTGTGGGCACGCGCGAAATTGCCGCCGTGCGCGGGTTGATTCGCAGGTCTCCCGGTGCCGGCGCCGCGCTCGTTCTCGGTGGGCTCGCCATCACGGGCGCGCCGCCCTTGGCGATTTTCTTGAGCGAGTTTTCGATTCTCAAAGCTGGCTTGACGGAAGGCCGTTATCTCGTGACGGGTTTGCTTGCCGTGTTCATCGTCATCGCGTTTTTCGGCGTGATGCTGCACATCAATCGGATGGTTTTTGGCGCGCGGGAAAATGGACAGAACGCCTTGTCCGCCAATCAACATGCCGACGCGGAAAGGGGGGAAAAATTCCGTCTGCCGTTTAGCTGCCGGTTGGCGCTGATTCTGACTGCCCTGCCGATGCTTCTGCTCGGCGTTTACATACCTAAACCGTTGCACGACCTGCTGACTCTGGCTGCCAGCGCGTTAACAAAATGACTCCAAATGAAACGCGCCGAGCACAACCAGAACCGGATGAAAGGATGGAAGTCTGCCCGGCCAATCCATTCATCCAGCAATCCGCAAATCCACTAATCCTGATGAATCGTGACGAATTAAAA
>JAMCZD010000492.1 GCA_023473405.1 Candidatus Omnitrophota bacterium | reverse complement strand
CGGGCGGAAGCCCGGCCTTGATACGATCAGCAAGATGAACAGACATGGCAACAGTTCATCAGAGCCGACGGACAAAAGCCAGCGAAATGATTCTCGGCCATTGTTCCACAGTGTAAGAGCCATCACTTTGTCAACCGCCGTGGGAAAAGTCTCGACGCTCCAAATTTCGAGCTTGACCAATTGTTGCGAAAGTTTTCGTATGTGAGCCATTGCCTTTGCAATGCAGAATCGAATACAGGGCCAAACGGGCTTTCCCCTAATCCAAGGGCAGGCCCAACGGCCAGCCAGATATTGTTCCTTTCGGTCCGTGCCAAGGAAATGCAATAATCCAATTGACCCAACCGTACCATGATAGATAATCCAATCCGACAATCAGCCAGTGTTGGCCCTGGCTTTAACCGCTCCCATGATGATCCAAAACAGTGCGGTCGATGCGGAACCCGAGGCAGCAATACTGCCAGCCTCTAAAAGCATAATGACATGCGTCTCATCACGGGAACCGCCTGTACCTTCTGGAAAACTGTTCCGTATCGCAAACACGGCCAAAGCCACCCTGGAGGGGAGCGAATTGAATTAACTCCGAAGACGACGGCTCACCCAGAGGCAAAATCAGGGTACATTTATACCGGTCGGCTATTTCATGAATATATTCCTTGTGCACGTGGGCGACGACAATTTCTGCCGGCTGCTGCCCGAAAAACTGAACCGGTCAAAGTCTGACAGCGGTCGGGTCAAAGTGATGGCATTTCCGCCCCTGGGGATTCAGACGCTTGCGCCGGTAGTGCGCCAGCGGGGACACCGGGTGCGAATGTTCGATACCTGCCACCCGCGGATGAAACTGGAGCATATCGCCCAGGCGGTTGTCCAAGAGCAACCCGATGTGGTTGGGCTCTCCTTTCTCTCGACCACCACCTACCCGGCAGTGAAGAGCATGGCCCGGCGACTCAAGGCTGAGGCTGAAAATATCCCGATTATCGTGGGCGGCACCTTCGCCACCTTGAATGCGGATCGCATTCTGGGTGACTGCCCGGACATCAACTGCGTGGGGGTGGGTGAAGGGGAAGAACTCTTGCCGGATTATTTGGACCATCTCGATAATCCGGGCTCGGTAGCGGGCCTGGTCTGGCGGCGCGACGGGAATATCGTTGTGAACACCCCACGTCCACTTTTGCGGGACCTGGACCAGTTTCCGTATCCCGACCGGACCAGTCTGCCAATCGACTATATTGAATCCCTGCCCCTGGATGTTCCGGCAGTGCTCTCGATGGACAAGTTCTGCACGGTGCAGACCTCGCGCGGTTGCCCGTATTCCTGTATTTATTGCGGCATCCCGGCCCTTTGTGGGGGCCGATGGCGGAGCCGCTCGCCGGAGCATGTTCTGGGGGAGTTGCAGCAACTCAACGACCTGGGCTATCGCTCGATTTACTTGACCGATGATCATTTCCTCATCAACCGCAAGCGCATCGAGGGGATTTGCCGTGGCATCATCGAACGTAAGCTACGGTTCCATTGGGGGTGCGAGGGACGGGTGGATTCGGTGGGGATTGACCAACTGCCGCTCATGCGTCAAGCCGGCTGCAATTTCCTGGCCTTTGGTGTGGAGGCAGGTACGCAAAAAGTGCTGGACCGCCTCAATAAGAGACAAACACCCGCACAGGTGAAGCGCGCGGTCCGGGAAGCGAGACGGCAGGGGATCGCCAGAATCCACGGGTTCTTTGTCGTTGGCTCGCCCGATGAAACCGAAGCGGACGTCCTGGAAAGCTTTCGCTTTGCAGCGCAGTTGGAGTTGGACACCTTTGGCTTCAATCGCTTGTGCGTTTACCGCGGGACGCCGCTCTGGCAGGAATATGTGGGGCGCGGCATCATCGACGACGAACGGGACTGGCACAAGTGGTTCAAGTGCTCCGACATCGATGACACAACTCTGCCCAGTGCGGTGGTGAATCGGTTGCGAGCGAAGGGTTACGGTATGCTTTTCCTCCACCGGATTCTCAAACGCCCGATCCGAACCTGGAAGCTCCTGCGCGCCTTCAGCCGCCACATGAGAATCTTCGATATCATCAAATTGCTGAGCAGTCCATTTCGACGCAGGCCTTTAACCCGGAAGCCTGAGCTCCCGGTTCGGATGATTGGTTTGGGGCTGGAAGAACCGGACCGTCGCGGCGTCTCGGCAACTCGCTGACCGCAACACCCCCAGGGAACGAACCGATGTGCCTGCGAAGCGCGTTTCGGACACTTTGGCTGCCAGGACCCGATCCAAGTCTTGGAGAGAGAGTGCTTCTTAATTGATCGAGAGGTTCACGCGGGATTGGCCTTGGAAGGAAGCGTCGGGTGTCTTGGGTGTGATGAGGAAGAGCCGGTCGGCTGTCACTTTTTCGGAAGACAGGAGATAGACCCGCACCGCCTTCGCTCGATCCTGCATCAACTGTCGCAGGCGGTCGCTTGGTACGTCGGTCTTGTCGGCGAGCGCCCTTTCCATGTCATCAGCCGTCAGGTTGGCCAGTTCTGGGTTCTGCTTGACTAAGAGTTCGTCGGCCTTGGCCTGCCGATGTGCCTGTGCGATGGCAGTGCGCTCCTTACGCGGCTTGAACAGGCTCGTGATTCGTTTAAGGAGGCCGGGATCTCGGGTGGTCGCGCGTTGAGCAACCATGGTGTTGGTGATGGCGGTACGCGACGCGAGGGTACGAACCGCTTCCGCCAGGTTGGTGCCGAAGGTCTTCGCCATGGTCGCGCGCAGAAGGCGCTCATAGTCTGACGGGTCGAGTTGGAAAGTCTCGGTTGAAGGGGGCGTCAACCCGGTACTCGCCAATTCCTTCAACGCCATGGACTTCATTTGCTCCCGGACGATGCCGCGGGCGAGCGCCTCGCGATCCTCAACCGGATCAATGGAGCCTTCGATTTCGAGATTGAGCCGGTTGTCCGGTCCGATTACGACACTGGTTGTCAGTCCGACGAACTTGATCCGCTCCGCCACGGCTTTGTTCGGATGCAAATCCACCTGCATCCCCTGAACGGCCAGTTGGTTCCAGCGTCCTAATTCCTTGAACAGCACTTGGTCCATGGTTGCGAAATTCGTTATTCCGAGGTCGCCGGCGAAATGCAGTCTTGGACCCGATTCCTCGGGCGCGGGCAACTTAACCAGGCCCTTAAGATTGAGGGTGCCGCTGTTGATGCCGAGCTTGACCTGCGTCTCAATCCACGGTTGGAAACCTCTTAGCCGGTGAGCGCCGAACCACGGATCAAAGCCTCCGTTGAGTTGGATGCCTTTCCGCGAAAGTCCCGCCAATCGCGTCTGTCAGCATCGCCCTCGTTCAAGGCATGGACTTGACGAACTCATCCGCTCGCGCTATGGACCAGTTCATCTGCTCGATCAACCGGGAGATTTCGGTTTGGATGCTCGTGGCTTCACCCCTGAGTGAAGCGATGGCCCGCGCGTTCAAGTTGTGTTTCAGGTAGAGCACGTAATCGTTGAACTGCCGTAGCACGGGGTCCATGCTCTGTTCCGCACTTTGAAGGGCGGAGTGTAATACTTGGTATTTCTGACGGGTGGCGGTGAGTTGCTGACTGCTGGCCTACCGCAAAGACGCTGTGCCTATTTGTTAATTCTCCTGATCCTATTCGGAGAACAAATCGGCCGAGACATTCTCGACTTCCCGGACGCGCTTGTGAACGGCCTCGACTCGGTCGGCGCATTCGTTGTAGTCCTTCTTGAGAGAAAGGTAATTCTTTTCCAGATCGCCTCCGTTGAACTTCGTGATTTCCTTCAAACGAGTCAGAGCGTCCTTGAATTGCTCCTGGGCTCCGGTCTGCTCGTCGCGCGCCTTCAAAACGTCTCTTTTAAGTAGATCGCGCTTATAGACACCAACTTTTCATAAGCGGCGTAGTAGGTGCTGCGGCAGCCGGAGATAACCGAAGAACAAAACAATAGGAACAGGAGGGTTGTTGGAAATTTATTTCTCATAATGCCGGGTCGATTGGTAATTTAAATTACCGGCATCCAATATAACCGTTGAGCTTCAACATGGCTCAAACAGGCTGGAATCGTCGGCTATTTCTTGAACGCTTCTTGCAATGCCGGCGTTTGGCGGGCGGATGCATCGCTGCGAATCCGTCCCTCCTGCTCAGCCAGACAGGTACCGATCGCCCCCAAGAGTCCCTGAGCAACTTGCGATTCAATGTCCACCGACGGTCCGGAGCCTAACAACGAACCGAGCAGGCCGCCGCCCTCGAGCATCACGTTATTGTAGGTTTCGCGCAACTTGCGCTCCGCGCCGGATTTCCGCGCCAGGGTCACCAATTGCGGTTCCAACTCCTCCCAGTGCGTGGCTGGGAACAAGCGCGTGGCAGCGCCCGGACCGCCCTTGATCACCGCCTCCGGATCGTCGGACTTGAATTGGGTCGCCGTTTTCACCAACACGGTCACCGCTTCGGGTGCGGCCTTTTCCGTCATGAGGTTCAGGGCGGCCAGCAGTGCCTCGCTCTTCTTGTGGTCAAGGGACGTGATGCCCCGCGGAACTATGAATCCCCATAATAACCCTCTCCGCTATTTCGCCTTCGACCAACGGCATCCTCTATGACTTGGAACCCCAACTTGGGGACTTGCGCCCGCCCCAGTCCCCAGCCTGGCCGTTTCTACTTTGCGAACCGGCAGACCAACAGCCTGGCTATTTGGGCAGCAGCCCGTCCAGGGCCTTCCCTGCCTCGGTGGCGGTTTTGTTGGCCAAGGATTTATTGACCTGCTCTTTAAGCGCATCCACCATTTTCTGTTGGGTATCCGTCAACTTCAACTTCGAAAGGTCCGTGAGGGTCCTCAACGCATCGGCGAATTTGTTGTCGGCGATGAGCTGTTTTGCCGTGTCAATCAGACCCTGGACTTTTTCGGTTGCGTTCGTTGCCATCAGCGTTTCCGCCATGGTATTAACCGCGGTCGCCTTCTCCGTCGCCGCTTTTGCAGCCGCGACCTTTTGCGTCAGATCATTGGAGATATTGGCGGTCTCTGTGGCCTTCTGCGCATCGGCGACTTTGGCCAAGTCGTTTGACGTCTTATCAACATCAGCCGGTTTCGGCAACTCGACGGTCTTCGGCATTTCAGGCACAGCCGGCGCTGGAGCGGCTGTCGATTCGGTTACATTTTGCGGAGCGCTGGCTTCCTTTTTCCCGCAGCCAACAGCCAATGCGATTACAGCACAGAGGGCAAGGGGCCACCCGCCAAGGCCAAGGATTTTCATATGATTTTCTTTTTGTTCGCCCGATAGGTTATTGTTAATGCCTCTGTCACCGGCCCAAGTTAGGACCGTCCAGAAGGCTCTATTTCCAACCGATCACCTCGGAACCGACCTATCTTGATCACATTCAAGTTTGGGTGGCAAGCTCAAATAGCCCTATGTTCGAGTTGGGGGCGTAAGACAAAATTCTTCGTATCCTTTGTTTGCTTGGTGTATTAAATCCGAATGCATTCGCTTTTCAACAATGCCGACGAGTTAAATTCAGAGAACTCGGGCGTTATCTTCCGTTCGTTAGCCCGGATATTTCACACGTTGAACGCCGGGTCTACAGGGACCGGCTTTTGAGGGCTGCAGGCCGTGTGCCCTCACACGGCAGGGTGTTGGCGTTTCAAAGGCGCTGCGAAATATCCGGGTTAGGCTTCGGCCTCCGGCGGGGTCCGGCGGTCCAGCGGCTCAGTTGACATCGAGTGTTGGCGCTGTAAAATTGCGCTTGTGAATCGGCAAAAAAACTCATCATCCGTTAACGGGTGTGCCTTCCAAAGTGGATCCCCGCCCTCTCCTCGAGCTCATG
>JAMCZD010000267.1:5171-5803 GCA_023473405.1 Candidatus Omnitrophota bacterium | reverse complement strand
GGCCGCACGGTTGACGAGGGATTGGCTCGAGCCTCCGGCGAATCGTTTAACGTGGTCATCACCGATTTAAGGCTGCCTGGCCTGAATGGACTCGAACTGGTTCGCCAATTGCACATTGCTCAGCCCAGGCTGCCCATCATCCTGATCACCGCCTTCGGCACCACGGACACCGCGATCGAGGCGATGAAGTGGGGCGCCTTCGATTACCTGCTCAAGCCGTTCGATATGTCGCATCTGATCGACCTCGTCAACCGTGCGGCCGATAGCAATCGCTTCATGTCCGCCCCCGTCAACTTGGGCGAGCCGGACGCCGCGCGGGACGCCCTCGTGGGCCAAAGCGCTGCCATGCAAGCCATCTACAAGGAAATCGGACGCGTCGCTTCCAAGCCGGTCAACGTGCTCATCCGGGGTGAGACGGGCACCGGCAAGGAATTGATCGCGCGTGCCCTCTACCAGCACAGCAATCGATCCAACGCGTCGTTCATCGCCATCAACTGCGCGGCTATCCCTGAAACCCTCCTCGAGAGCGAGTTGTTCGGACACGAACGCGGCGCCTTCACGGGGGCCGAGATGCGGCGCATCGGGCGGTTCGAGCAGGCCAATCACGGCACGATCTTTACCGGCAGGACTAT
>JAMCZD010000267.1:0-5161 GCA_023473405.1 Candidatus Omnitrophota bacterium | reverse complement strand
CGGGTATATCTTCGCGTCGTGGCTGCTACCCATCGCAACCTCGAGGCGGCGATTCAACAAAGGCAATTTCGCGAGGACCTCTACTATCGACTGAGCGTGGTCGTCATCACCCTCCCGCCGCTGCGCCAGCGCCGCGAAGATATACCCGATTTGGTCCGATATTTTCTCCAGAAGCACGGCTCCGAGCTTGGCAATGCCAACCCGTCCATTCGCCCCGAGGCAATCGAGTTTCTCCAGGCGCAGGCATGGCCGGGGAACGTGCGCGAGTTGGAAAATGTGGCGCGCAAGGCGCTGCTTCGCGCCCAATGTTACACCATCAATTTGGACCATGTCCGCGCCGTGCTGGACAAGCCAGTTAGCCCGGACTCCGCCTTGGATGGATCGTTTGCCGAATACGTGGATGATCTGCTGGCGGCAGCCCGGCGCGAGGAGTTGAGCGACGTTTACAACCGGGTGCTCCAAGGCGCCGAGCGCGAGCTCTTTACGCGGGCCATTCAACTCGCCAAAGGCAACCAAACCAAAGCCGCTCACTGGCTTGGCGTTTCGCGTATTACCATGAAGGCAAAGCTTCTGCAATTTGGCCTCCATCCCAGCCAGGAAAACGAATCATAAACGGCAGATGGCGCTTTTCTTGCCGGGCTGGCCAAAGAGGTGTCGCACTCCCAAATGTCCCATTTCGAACCTTACAAGGTGCGCCGAAAGAGGAGGGTCGCAAAGGTCATGGCCAGCACCGTGAAACCCAAAAGAAAAGCCAGATCGAGGCTGATGGCCATCAGGCCGGTATTCTTCAAAACGAGCTCTTTGAAACCGTGCACGGCGTAGGTGAATGGATCGACAACCGTGATGACTTTCATCCAGATGGGAAAGGCCTCGGTGGGATAAACCGCCCCGCTCGGGAAAAACAAAACCGTGTTGAGCACGCCAAAGACTGCGCGGGGCACCAGCGGATCACTGACGCGAACCATCAGCAGAAACATCATGCTGATAAGTGCCAGCGCCGTGGCTACCACCATCAATAGCATCCGCCCCAGACGCGCAAGATTGAACGGATCAGGAATGCCCGCTATCAGGGAGCCGCAGGTGACCAATACCAGGCCGGCGATGATGGCCTTGATGGCGCCGGCAAGGTTGAATCCCAGGATCAGTTCATACTTCCGGATGGGCGTCACAAGGTAGCCCTCGTGCAGGCCGCGCGCCTTGTCGTCGATGAATATGATCCCGCCCCCGATCATGGCTGAGACGAAAATGGCCAGCGCAATGGTGCCGGGCAATAGAAACTGGATGTAAGGCACATAAGGGTAAACCTCGACAACCGACAGTGTGGCAGTCGCCGCCATGCGAGGTTGCGGTGAAGGCGAGTTGTAGGAGGCGAGCATCGCCTTCAGGCTGCCCTCCAGGGCCGAGGACGAGAACTGATCGGTGTTGTCCTCGACCAGCGCCACCTGGGGATTAGCGCCGGCGAGAACCTTCCGCGAGAACTGCGGAGGGATAGTAATGAGACCGTTGATTTTGCCGTTGCGCAGATCGTGAAGCGCGCGCGCGGGATCGCTGTAGGAAACGGTTTGGAAGGTGCGGGCATTGGCGGCGATGGCCTGGAACATCTCTCTTAATTTGACCGCGGGCAGGCCATGGTCTTGGTCCACCACGCCAACCTGCACGTTCTTGATTTTTCCCCCGAACGCATAACCCAACACCACGAGTTGGACCAGGGGCATGATCATCGAGATAATGATCAGCGTCGGGCTGCGGCGGAAGCGGCGGAGATCACGTTCGATGATGGCCAGGATTCGGTGCATATCCAACGTCGAGGTTTACCTTTGCCCGGCAAGGAACGGGCTGCTGTATAAATTGGCGCTTTGCAGCGCGTCGCGCAGTTGATGGCCGGTGTAATGGACAAAGACATCGTCGAGCGTGGTGCTTTGGACCGAAAGCGATGTGACGGCGATGTTGGCTTGGCGGACGGCTTCCATCAGGGCTACCGTCGTTCGCGGACCGTTGTGGGATGAAATTCTGAAGACGTGATCTTCGGCCTTGATGTCGGCCACGTCAGGCAAGGCCCGCATCGTTTCCATCCATTGTGGCGGCGGATCGGAGAAGCTGACTTCGAGGATGTTCTTGCCGGGAATAGAAGCCTTCAGTTTGAGCGGTGAATCCAGCGCCACCAATTTCCCGTGGTCAACAATCGCAATACGGTCGCAGAGCTTGTCGGCTTCATCCATGTAATGGGTGGTGACGAGGATGGTGAGATCGCGCTCCCTTTTCAATCGGCTGAGCATGTCCCACACGGCGACGCGGGAGACAGGATCGAGCCCGGTGGTCGGTTCATCGAGAAAGAATATCCTGGGTTCATGAACCAAGCCTCGCGCTATTTCTAGCCGCCGGCGCATGCCGCCCGAGAACATCCTCACCGGTTTGTTCGCCCAGGGCTCGAGGTCGACGGCATGGAGCAATTCCTTAATGACGCGCCGGCGTTTCTCGCGGTGAATCCCGTAGAGTTTGGCGAAGATGCTCAGGTTTTCTTCGGCGCTCAGATCGAGATCGGAGGTCATGGCTTGGGGGATGACGCCGATGGCTTGCCGGACCTCGTTGGCGGATCGAGTCACGTCGAAACCCTTGATGCGCGCCGTGCCGGAGGTGGGAGGGACCAGGGTTGTAAGCATCCGGATCAGGGTGGACTTGCCTGCCCCGTTCGGGCCGAGCAGGCCGAATACCTCGCCGTGGTCCACGGTAAAACTCAGGCCGTTGACGGCAGTGAAATCGCCGAAGCGCTTGGTCAAATTCTCAACTTCAACGTCATCCATGGGCGGATCAGGGCTGGCTCAGCGGCAACGTCACGTAGGCGGTCATTCCCACCGCCAGACGGCGATCGCGGTTGTCGCAACGAAGGCGGATTTCGAAGGTCTTAATGTCGCGCTTGGTCCGGCTCACGTCGCGTTGTGTGGCAAAATCGGCGTCGACTCCGCGAAAGAAGACCGTGCCGGTCCGTTCCACGCCCGACGGAAGCCTCACATTAAATTGATCGCCAATGCGGATCCGATCGATGTATGACTCTTCCACGTCGGCGCGAATCCATAATTGATCGGGATTGATCAAGGTGAGAATTGCCTGGCCGGGGTTGACTACTTCGCCTTCGAGGGCGGCGCGGGTGTCGACAATTCCCGCCATCGGCGAGCGAATTTCGGTGTAATTGAGCTGCACCTTGGCCTTATCCATTTGCGCGCCCGCGGCAGCCAACTGGTGGAGGCTCGCCTGGAGAGCGGCGCGGCGAGCCTCGTTTTGCTCGGCATTGGATTTGGCCAGCTTTACCGCCACCTGGGCGGCTTGCACCTGCTTGCGCATCGACTCCACGTGCGCCTTGGCACTGTCATAAGCGGTTCGTGCCAGATCGTAAGATTGCGCCGGTTCGATCTTTTGCTGATACAGAGACGCTTCGCGCTCGAAGGTGAGGCGCGCGTTTTCGCTGTCTGCCTCGGCCTGTGCCAGGTTGGCTTGAGCGGCGGCGAGGTTGGCCTCGGCCTGTTGAATCTGATTGGTCGTTTGCGCCTCCTGGTATCGCAGATCGGCTTCGGCCAGGGCCACTTGAGACGATGATTGCTTTTCACTGCTGGAATAGAACGCCACATTGGCCTCCTGCTCCTGCGGCTGAATGATGCCGAGCAATTCACCCTCGGTGACCGTGTCGCCCTCCCGCACGCGGAGTTGCTGCAATCGGCCCTGCATTTCCGAGCTCACTATGACTTCATCCGCGGTCACAATGCCGGTCAAGACGATCGAACGCGCACCGCGAGAGGCGACGTAGTAAATTCCCGCGGCCAATATGGCCAGAACAATAACCAAAAAGGGCAATCGACGTTTCATCCTAGGCGCTTCGCGACTCAAGGAACAAGGCGTGGCGAATGAATTCTAGCACCTCGTGCTTGCGAAACTCCAAATGAGCCTCGCTGAACGGGTCTGAATGCCCGAATAACCGCAATACCTTGGCCGCGGAAAAGTAGAAAACTATCAGGGCCGCAATCGAGATTGCGGTATGAAAAGGATCGATCTCCCGGAAATCACCCTCATGCATACCGCGCGCCAGCAACTCGTGCAAGGCGGCGCTACGGGGAACGATGTAGAGACGCACCAGCCTTTCCAACGGTTTGCCGCCCGCCATCAGTAATTGCTGGAAGAGCGGGGCGTGCCGATGCCGGGCGCTGATGAAATCGAAGTGCAGATTCACGTAACGCAGCAGGATATCGCTCGCCCGGCCCGGAGCATGAAGCACCTCCATGGCCTGCCGGTTAAATTCACGAAAATGATCCTCCACCACCGCCTCGTACAGCCTCTGTTTGCTCCTGAAATAATAATAAAGCAGGGCCTTGTTCACCCCCGCCTCCACCGCGATCGCTTCCGTGCGCGCCCCCGCAAGGCCCGTCTTCGCAAAAATCCGCTCCGCCGCAGACAGGATCGCGGCGCGGGTCTCGGCGCTGCGAGCCTGCCGAGCCATCGGTGCGGCAGTATGATGAGAACGCGGCATAATTTAACTAACCAGATAGTTAATTAAATGGACCTTTCGCTCTGTGTCAAGAATGCGAAGCGGTGCCGCCCTGATTGGATGTGGGGTGCGCCGGCAGAGCGAGAGCGACGGCGCTATCCGGTGAGGCCAAAGCGGTTTCGCGCCATAGGCTTGCCGCCGCACTCCAAACTGGGGACGAGTTACGGCTCGTCCCATAATTATGATGGAAAAACAATGGAAAATGCGCCGGTGACAAGCCAATATAGGATCAACTACATGAAAATCGATGGGCATTTATTGAGACGGCGATTCAAGCTGAAGCAGTTGCTCATGTTCCTGGTTTTCGCGGTGTTGCTGCCGGTGTTTTTGGTGCAACTCGGGGTGTTTTATCGTTGGTATCATTGGCGGCTCACCGAGGAAATGCAGGCGAACCTCGAGCTTGCTCGCACGGAGGCTTTGGCCTTTGAGGGTTACGTCGAGGACATTGGGCGGCAGGAGCTTATCATTGGCGAGGCGATGGCGAATCTAAAGACTTACGACACCGCCGCCGCCAGCCGCTTTTTGAAAATGTCGGCCAGCAAACGCCAGGCAATTCGCGCCGTGTACTGGGCCGCCCCGGATGGGCGCATCCTGGCTTCCAGTTACGATAAAACGTTGAATGCGCGT
>JAMCZD010000302.1 GCA_023473405.1 Candidatus Omnitrophota bacterium | reverse complement strand
AAGGCCAACGGACGGCACGGGATTCTCGTTGGTGTTCAGTTTGATCAGGCCGGGAATCTTCGGTTGCTCGCCGGGAACATAAGGTTTCAGTTGGCGCACCAGGGGGCGGACAAGCGACTCCGGGGAGGTGCGGGCTGCCGAAGTCGATGTTTTGGATGCGTCCATGATCG
Organism: Candidatus Omnitrophota bacterium; assembly: GCA_023473405.1. Taxonomy (GTDB): domain Bacteria; phylum Verrucomicrobiota; class Verrucomicrobiia; order Limisphaerales; family UBA1319; genus JAMCZD01. Next base: position 25,764 of record JAMCZD010000302.1, on the reverse strand, counting down.
ATTGTGCTGGCTTGGTTACTTTCGGTTCACTGTTCACTCGTCACTCGTCACTGTTCACTCTTCACTCGTCACTGTTCAAGCGTCCCTTTTTCCTGCTGACGTTCCTTTCCAGCCGTATGGCGGCCGAGCGCCCATGGGCGGTCAAACCTTCCACCTCGGCAAATTCAAGAATGATGGGGACGGACTTCTCGAGCGCAGCCCGGTCGTATTGGATGACGCTGGTGCGGCGCTGGAACTGGTCGACGGTGAGGCCGGCGAAGGATGCACCGGCGCCGCCGGTAGGCAGGACATGGCTGGGGCCGGCCAGGTAATCGCCCAACACATTAGGGGTATAATGTCCCAGGCACAGGGCACCGGCGGTCCGGATGGATTGGGCTACGCGGTCCGGGTTGCGGGTCATCACCTCGCAATGCTCCGGGGCGAGCCGATTGGCCAGCTCGATCGCTTTGGCCAGCGACTGACCTGGATAAGCCAGCCATTTTTTGGCCAGGGCCTTCTCGATGAATTCCCGGCGTGGAAGAGTGGTCAATTGGCTTTCCAGCTCGGTTTGAACCTCGCCAATCAAGTTGCCGGATGTCGTTACCAGCCAGACCCGCTCATGACCTGAGCCATGCTCCGCTTGAGCCAGCATGTCGGCCGCAATGAAGCGCGCTTTGGCCGTTTCATCCGCCAGGACCAGGACTTCACTCGGTCCCGGCAGCAGATCGATGGATACGTAACCAAACAACAAACGCTTGGCGGCCACCACGTATGCGTTGCCCGGACCAAATATCTTTTGCGTGCGCCGGATGGTTGGAGTTCCCAGGGCCATTGCGGCAATCGCCTGGGCGCCGCCCACGCGATAGATTTCCGTCGCGCCCGCTGCGCCGGCGGCGTAAAGCAAGCTGGGATTGACCAGTCCATCCTTGCCGCAGGGTGTGCACACCACGATCTCCGGACAACCGGCCGCCTTGGCCAGGGCAACGGTCATTAGCGCCGTCGACGCCAGGGGCGCTGCACCGCCCGGAATATAAACGCCTACGCGGTGGTAGGGATCGAATTTTTCGCCAATCTTTCCCTCCTGTTGATTCCTTGTCTGCCACGACTTGCGCACGGACTTGCGGCTGAACGTCTCGAGGTTTTCGAGCGCGGCGGCAATTGCGCGTCGCAAAGACACGGACGCCGCCGCCGCCGCCTGGCTCAACTCGGCCCGAGAAACCGGGAATTTGTCCGGCGAAAGTCTGACACCGTCGAATCGCCGCGCATACTTCACCAGCGCGCCGTCGCCTTCACGCCTGACCGCCTCGATAATCAAGCGCGTTTGTTGTTCGATTGCCGGATCGAACAAGCTGGACGGCGCCATCAGTTGCGATAATCGCTCGGCATAGGAGGCATCGGAAAACCGGATGACATTCATAAGGGCGCCACGCTAAGGGATTGAGCGGCAAAAGTCAAAACGGTAACGGCCCGCCGGCGATGAGAGGGCGTGAGACAAAATTCCTCCAAAATGCCTAAATCTTGCGAGACAAGGCCTCAAACCAGTTCTCCGATGGGACCGATAATTGGTTATTGCATTTACAGTGGCCGCGCCATTGCGGGATCAGGCCATGGGGACGCTGACTTTCTTCAATGAAAAATAACCCATTCTCAACCTCAATTTGCAATGGAACCGAAAACCTAGCCAAAGCTATTTCAAATATCGGTCTTTTCCTCCAGTTGGCGCGCGCCAGCCTGCAAGGAAACCGAGTTCTCCCCATGCATTGGCCCAGCCCGCTGCCACACAAGGGCACCCCGGCAAGCCCCCCCGATTCATCCCCAGATATCGCTTAGGAAAACAGGAAACAAGGAAAGGTAAAATCCATTTCCCGCCTTCCTGCTTTCCTTGGAAATAAAGACAACGGGCCTTGCCGGCGGTTCAGGACTTTTTGATGCGTTTCTTGATCCGACCGGAAAGGCGGGGTGATTATTTCGCCCCGGCGGGCGCAACATACTCGAGGTAACGCTCGGCCACCTTGGATTGCTGCTCATCACCCTTATGGAACAGGAGCCGGTAACGGAAGGTAAGGTCGTGACCGGCAGGAATGGTTAGATTGCCGGTTCCGGCGGGCTTGCCTTCGAAATCATGTTCGCCGAACGGGTTCGCGGCAAACAGGCCATAGTCGCGCACGTGCCACCAGGTTGGATGGCGCGGATTCCCGGGGTGATCGAAGATAGCCACACCCACCGTCTGGCCATTGACCGGGCCGTAGTAATCGCACCAATCCGCTCGTTTGCCCCAGGTATCATTGTCTCGCTGACCGGCGCTATTGACGATGTGACCCTGGCCAACCTTGCCTCGAAGCCGCAACGTTGCGGCGAGGCGCATCCCTAGTGAACCTTCCTTGGTATCGCCGAAGGTCACCGCCCCATGAGACGCATGGACCGTGATTTCGAAGTCAAGTATCCGGCAATCGGTTTGCGAGCTGAAGCGCATGATGCGGTCATCGGTGCACACTATCTTGCCGTCTGGCGCCATCCATTTGTCCTGGGTATGAACGATGCCTTGGGGGACACCGGACAGAATCTTGATAAATTTCTCATGGACAATCCGGCCTTTATCGGGGCCGTCGGCCCAGAAATCGATTCCATTGACGCTGCCATGCGTGAACCACAACGATTTCTGATGAGGATGATCGTGGTCCTCGTTTTCGGCTTGTTTCATGGGCCAATTCCGCGTCATGGGTGCTTGGCCGGGACCAAGCACGGGATAAAAGAATGGGCGCGGCACGTCCTGATAGTTATATTCAGTAAACAATTGGCCGCCTATTTCCACTCGTAATTTTCCACCATCAGCCTTGATCGTGGTGTCGTTGGGGTCGGCGGCGGGCAGCGAGGTAGCGAGTAACAACGAACCCGCTCCGGCCGCCAGCAGCAGAGCGGTGCGCTGCAATGATTTTGATAGCTGGACCATGGGCAAGATTTAGTTGATTCAGGTTGGAGTGGTCAAATGAAAACAGCAAGACCGAAGAGCGGTTACTGGAACCCACATATCGTGGCTGACACTTCATTAACCCAACACAGGATCGAGCGGCCAATTCTCGATGCGCTACTCTTTTCCCGCTCTTCGGTCATGCAAAGTGAGTCAATGGCTGATTGGCCGAACGTCTAACTCACTTGCAACTTAATAATCAGAATACCATGTGTCAAAAACAAATTGTTCAAAACCCCTGTGCGTTTGACTGCACACCCCGGGCACAAGGCATGTATACAATCCTGATGTATGGCGTGAGAGCCTGACGCTTCCCGCTTTACCCTCCAGGCGCCCACGGCGCCCAAAGAGTCGCCGCCACTTCGCTCTGCCGTCGCACTCCAAATCATACCCTCCTCACGCTCCACGCTCTTTACGCTCCACGCTCCACGTCATCCAGGGTTGAAGGTTCAGCGGGGGCGGGTGCCGACAGTTCGGACCGGGCTTCGAGAAAGGCCTTCAGCTCGGCAGCGACCTTGCCGCCAAAGCCTGGGACTGCGGCAATTTCTTCGGTGGCGGCCAGGCGCAGCCGGTGGACTGATCCGAATTTCTTTAGCAAGGCGGCCTTGCGGCGTTCTCCGATGCCGGGGAATTCGTCCAGGATACTTTCGGATATTCGACGCAATCGGAGTTGGGCATTGTAGGTATTGGCGAAGCGATGTGATTCATCGCGCACCCGCTGCAAGAGCTTCAAGGCCCCTGATTCCGGACTCAGCCGGAGACCCTCGGGATTTCCCGGGCGAAAAATCTCTTCGTATTCCTTGGCCAGGCCGATGATCGGAATATGGTTCAAGCCGAGTTTTGCCAATTCGGCGCACGCCGCGTTAAGCTGGCCTTTACCGCCGTCAATCAGGATCAGGTCAGGGAACGCGCCCGAAGCCGAATCGCTGGTGGGACCCGCTTGAGGCATGGGGATGTCTTCGTTCCGGTTTGTCGGCGCGGCCGTGTCATTCGTGGACTGGCCATCAATCGGCGTCTCCGGTTCTGTTTCTTCGCCAGTCTTGTCCGCATCGCCGCCGTTTTTGAGCAAGCGCGTGTAGCGCCTCCGGATGGTCTCCGCCATCGAGGCAAAATCATCCTGGCCGGTCACGGTTTTCATTTTATACCGGCGGTAGCCGGACCGGTCTGGCCGTCCATTCCGGAAGCAGACCATCGAGGCCACCACGAAGGTGCCGCTGATATTCGATATATCGAAACCCTCGATCCACTTTGGCGGCGAAGGCAACTGGAGGGCGCTGGTCAGTTCGGCCAGGTCGTGCTGAGGATCGAGGGCCACGGGCAGGGTATAGGGGACCCGGGAGAATTTGTTGGTCTTCCGGGTGGTCCGGCGCAAGTCATTGAGGGTGTCGCGCAATTGGGCGGCCTTTTCGAAGTCGAGCGCCGCGGACGCCTTTTTCATCTCGTCCTCCAATTGCCGTTCCAAATCTTCGCATTGGCCGGCCAGGAAGTCGCAAGTTGCCGTTACTTGGGCAAGGTACTGTTCGCGGGTCACGTTCCCGATGCAGGGAGCGGTGCAGTACTTCAGGTTGGCATACAGGCAATGTCTGTAGTCCGCTTCCCCGGGCGTCAGCGCGCGGCATCCGCGGAGGTGGAACAATCGACGCGCCAGGATCAACGTTCGACGTGCCGCCGCGGAATGGGCGAAGGGCCCGAAGTAGCGCGCACCGTCGTCCTGCTTTATCCGGGTCAAGGTGAACCTGGGTATGGGATCATTCAAGTTGACCTTGACCAGCAGGAAGCGTTTGTCGTCACGGAAACTGACGTTGTAGCGGGGATGGAATTCCTTGATCAGTTTGCCTTCGAGGAGCAGGGCCTCCGGTTCGCTCCGGACGGTGTGGACATCGAAATCATGAATGGCGTCAACCAGCGCATTGAACTTCAGGTCCCAGCCGAGCCTGCGCGAGGGATGAAAGTATTGGCTCACGCGCTTGCGCAGATCTCGTGCCTTGCCGACATAGATCACCCGGCCAAACCGGTCTTTCATCAGGTAAATGCCCGGTTTGTGGGGCAATTGACTCAATTTTGCACGGACCTGTTCCGTCAGCGGCATGTCTTAATTTCGCGTGATTCGGCAAAATTAGCGACTGTCTTTTGCGTTGCCGGAAAGGTGAGCCCGGGATCGAGCGGGGCGGCGCGATGGTTGGGACGATCGGTCGTGTGCCTTGTTCAGGCGTAAGCCACTTCGGGCATCGGGCTGCTTCCCAAATGCGGATTTTCCATAAAGGCGTAACAAAGCAAATGACAGATGGTCATGTGAGCGTCTTCGACGCGCCCGTAGTGTTCGGAATGGACGACGATGGTCTGCTCGGCCAATTGGGCCAGACGCCCTTGCTTGCCGCCGACGAGGGCAATTGACTTCAAGCCATTTTTGGCGGCCCATTGGACGGCCTTGACCAGGTTGGGTGAATTGCCGCTCACGCTCATCACAAACACGATGTCCCCGGCGCGGGCGAAGTTGGTCAGTTGCCTTACGAACACATCATCGTAGGAATAGTCATTGCCCAAAGCGGTCAGCCAACTGACATTATCGTTCAATGAAAGACATCGGAACCGTTTGCCGACCTTATCCGATGCGCCTTTGCCGAGGTCAGTTACGAAATGCGAGGCATTGGCGGCACTGCCGCCGTTTCCAAAGACGAATATCTGCCGGTCTTCCCTGAGAGCCAGGCGGAAGGTATCAATGAGTTTGACCACTTCCTCCATCGGGATGGTTTCCAAAACCCTCTGTTGGTCCTGCAAATAACGAGAAATCCAATTCTTCATGGACCGCAAGCTATCGCGGTTCCACTGAATTTGGAAGTGCCAAATAGGTCTGCCCGGTCATGTCGCAAGCCATTATGCCGGGGATTCGGGAGCCGGCTGTCGTGCCAGTTCCAGTGCCCCTACGGGCACGGCGTCTTCGCCCAGCGATGCCAGGCAAATCACTGGTCCGGGCGAAAACACTTCCATCAAGAAAGGCGGCAAGGCCTCCGCCACGGCCGCGCGCAAAGGCTCACCGAGCAGCGCCAGGCCGCCCCCAATTACAATCACCTCCGGGTGAAACAAATGCACCACATGCGACAGGCCAAACGCCAGGTCCTCGGTCGTTTCCCGCAGAATGCGCCTTGCCACCGAGTCGCCCTTTGCCAAGGCGGCCTCGAGGTATTTGGCCTCGCCTCTGGCAGCATTGCTTGCCAATTGGCTAAGCAGACTGCCCGGGTCGGTCGCTTTGAGCCGGCGGATTTTGGCGTCTACCGCCCAACCTGAGCAGCGGGACTCGACGGTTGCCCCCTTGCGGTCCAGGCGAACATGCCCAATCTCGGCTTCGCCCGGTTTGGCCCCGTGGTAAATCCGTGCGTTTACCGCCAGTCCGCCTCCGACGCCGCTGCCGAGGGTAATGTAAAAGACAGGATTATAACCTCGGCCGGCTCCGTGCGTGGCCTCACCGAGCGCCCCCACATTGGCATCGTTATCCAACCGGATAGGGGCTTTGGTGCGGGAAAAGAGCCAGTCCCGCAGACCAAATCCCGACCAACCTTCAATCTGATGCGAGCGTTCAATCACCCCGGTTCGCCAGTTGATCGGTCCCCCAAATCCAACTCCGACGCCGCGCAGGTTTGGCGCGGTAAGCATCAACTCGCCGAGCGCGGCTTCCATCTGCCGGCGTATTCCCGGTCCGCCTTGGCCGGGGTCAACCGTTAAGCGCCGTCGGGCGAGGACGGTTCCGGTATCGTCGCCGGTCACCAACTGCAATTTACTGCCGCCGATCTCAATACCCAGATATGTCTTATCCATAATGATGAATAATCTCGATTCAAGTCGTGGTCGATGGGAGGTTTACCTGGGTGGTATCCCAGGGGACCTCATAATTGTTTACGGGTTTGCGTATGCCTTTGACTATGACGGGCTTCTGTTCGAGGCAACGGGCGGCCAAGGCAGGATCATCGCGTTGGATTTCGGTGAAGGTGGACTCGCTGATGATGATGCGACCCCGGCCAGAAACCCCTTCCAGGCGGCTGGCCAGATTCACCTCCCGGCCGAAGATGGTGTAATTGAGGATGGTTGCGTCGGAACCCATCAGCCCTACCGTGACCAACCCGGTGTTAATACCGGTGCCCAATGACAACACGAACAGGGCCGGCAATGGAGAATCGCCTGCCGCCGCGCGGGCGGTGTTTTCTTCGAGCCGGCGTTGGTTTTCGGCCTGGCGTTGCTGGTTCAGGAGATGGATTGCCTGTTGGGCTTCGATGGCGGCGCGGACGCAACACAGGGCGTGTTGTTCATTGGGAATCGGCGCTCCCCAAAAGGCCATGACGCAGTCGCCGATGTACTTATCCAGGGTGCCGTCATGTTTTTTGATAATATCAGCGATGGTGCTCAAGTAGAGGTTGACGGTTGCCAGGACCTCGCGGGCCTGGTCGTCATAAATATGTTCGGCGGATTCGCCTCTGAGACCGTGATCCCGCACATAATCCTCCGCCTTGGCCTGGCTGACATCTGTCATTTCCGTAAAGCCGCGCACATCGGCAAAAAACGCCGTAACGCGCCGCCGTCCGCCGCCGAGGGCGAGTTGCTCACTTTGTAGCAGTTCGTTGACCACCTCGGGTGAGACCAGTTTGGCGAAGAGCGATTTAACGCGGCGACGTTCCTGTTGTTCAAACACGGCCCGATACGTCACCATCCCCATGTGGGTTGTCAACAAGGCCAGGACCGGCAAGGTGATCGGCAACCAATACCGAAACTGGATGTAAAGCCATGCCCCCGCGGCTGTCGTCAACCCAGCCAATAACAGCACCAGGGCCGACGCCCACAAGGCGCGCCAGCGCCACGTTGTCCACGCCGCCACCCCGCCCAGCATCAAGATCATCGCCAACTCGGCCAGGTAGGAGTATGGCCGCACAAAACGCCCCAGGATCACTGAATTGGCCACGTTCCAGTGTGTGCTCATGAAAAACGTTTGTTTGGACAGTGGGGTTGGTCCCCTATCGGAAAGGTTGCTGCCGACCATCTTCGATCCGATCACGACCAATTTGTTGGTGAAAGGGGACGCTCCGGTCCAGGTAATCCCTTCCTTGCGGAGACCTTCCAACAGTTGGTCGTGCAACTCCGGTTGCGGACCATGTCGCAACATGTCCATTGCCAGCACCGTGCCGTAGCTCATCTGGAACATGCGCGGATCACTCCAGTCCAAACTCCAATCAATAAGAAAACGGCCGTCCTGATCGACCGGGATGATTCGTTTTATCCCACCGCGTCCCTGCAAAACGATGCGGTGTCGGGGCAGATCGACAATCGACTTGGCCAGGTCGAAGTCCAATGCCCGCGCGGCCAAGACAATTCCCATCTGCCAAAAGCGTTGAACTGCGAACGGTTTCTGCCTTTTTTGGCCGGGGCGAACCTGTTGATGCAGGGGCAGGTCATTTGGATCATAGAAGCCGTTGGCATCGAGACGGAGGACAAAATTCGTGCCTGGTTTTTTGGGGAAAACGATCCGGTCCTTTTGAACCACGGCCAAGGCCGGTTTGTAACCCTCATCCTCAAGCGCGCCTCTTAATTCTGGAGACCATATCCGATAGTCCCTGAAGGCGTAGAGCCGCCTTAGTTTACCGTCCCGGTCCTTGTCGGCGAAGATGTGCCCCACCTGCGCTGCGTTGGTTGAGAACAGGGGATCGGGGATCACTTCCTCCTCTGTCTCCGCCGCCAGCACCACGTTGCCGGCCTGGCGCATTTGGGCGGCGAAGAAATCGTCTGATTCGACCAGGACGATGGGCAGGTCTTCAACGACAGGTGGGTCTTTGGGACCTTTTCCCGGGTGCCGAACCCGGTTGGTAAAACAGGTGTAGGCGTCAAGTTCAGCCGGGGCAAATCCTGAGTGGAGGGCGTCTTCCCGCAACACCTGAACGGGGGTGTCGCCTCCCTTTTTTTTATCGAACAGGATGTCAAACCCGATTTCCTTTGCGCCTTGGGCTGCCAATTCACGGAGGACGCGCCCGTGAAGGCTTCGTGGGAACGGCCAATCTGCGCGCAAAAGCACGTCAGTGCCAAACGTTTCATCTCGAATACCCTGTTTCAACAAGTCAACGGTATCTTCATCGATGAACACGGCGGCGAGGTTGGTGGCGCAGGGCAGGGGGTATTCGGCTGCCAACCGCACTCGCCAATCGTATATCATCCATTGCAGTTGCCTCAACAGATTGTAATCGGGAAATCTCCAACCCACAGCCTGGATCAAGCACATGACCGCCAGGACGACGGCCGCAACCAGCATTGGGGTCCCCTTGATCGCGCGCTGTTTCACGAAATCGATGGAAACAAGAAACCCAGAGCAACGCAAGGTCACTCTGGGTCAAGGTAAAGGTCTATGGGCAATTGCCTCAGCGACCAGCCCTCAGGCCTAGTGAGGTGAAACCACTGCCTGAGTAATCGTGTTGATGGTTACCTGACCCGGTATTTTCACCGGCATAGGGACGACCGCAACGTTAGGCGGGAGCACGATAGCCGGCGAAAGCTCGGAAGGATAATTCAGCGGCGGCATGATCAGCGGAACGGATTCCGGCTGTATTGTCGGTTTGACAGTAGGGGTCACGACCACCACCCGGGTCCCCTCGATAGCCACTTCCTGCATTTGATCGAAAACCGGCGTCATCTCTTCGGCAACCGGCGGAGGCGTGTTGGTGACTGTTCCGGGTGCCTCAGGTGTTGAAGCAGGAGGCGGAGTGAAAGTCTGGCCGGCATTGACCGTGTATTGTCGTACGGCACCGCTTGGACTGATGTAAGTGACCAACACGGAGCCGGTTACCACATGAACGATACCCGAAGTGCTGATGTCGTATTCGGTTCCGCGAATACCCACAGTCCCGGTCGGCACTTTGACTTCATACTTTGAAGCCTCGGCCAACTTCTTAACGCTGCCCAGGATACGTCCATTGGTCAAGTTCAGTTGGGTATCGATGATGGTCTCTTCGCCGGTTTCTTCATACAAAAGCTTGTCCAATCCAAGCGTGGTGTCGGCGGTAATCCGCACCACTGGTCCGTTTTGTTTGAGAAACAAGTCGACTTGCGAACCGGAGGCAGTCCTGATGATTGCCCCGGTATGGAGCACCTTGCCAACGTTCAATACCATCCAGGCTCCTCCCGCTTCCGAATATTGCGCTGAGCCTCTCACGGCCATGACTTTGGCAGTGCCTTGTTTTGGCTGAGCTTGAGCTGTGACCATGGATGCTGAGATCAGGAGAGCGACGCCATAAGCCGCCAACTTAGAGATAAAGCTTCCGACGTGTTTCATAAAATTTGCTCCAAATTTGTACGATTACCTTATAAACTGTGCCCAAGTTTAGGTAAACACCGGCGAATGTCAACCGCATAATTCATCATTCACTGCATTTTCTTTCAGGGATGTGGCGTGGCTGCGGTCCGCCAGTTTATGAGCCCTAAGGTTCCGCGCGGTTGGGAAGGTTGAAGCTGCGGGGCGGAAGTTGGGCTGGCCGGCAGCCATGGGGGCTGTCCCACGCACTATTTGGTCCCGGTTACCCCGGGTGCGCCTGCTCCCTCGGCTAATCGGCGCCTGATGATCTGCATGTAGGAGCGGGCCATTGGATTATCCGTCGATTTCAGTCGAAGGGAGCGATCGAACCACAGGTTGGCTGCCGGATAGTCGCCTTTCTGCATCAGGTGCCAACCTTGGAGTGCGACCATGTAGTAACCATTCGGGTCCAATTGGTTAGCGCGGGCGAAGTAGGTATCGGCCTCCGCCTGGCGCCCCATCCAATCGAGGCACATCCCGCAGCGAAGGTAGCTGTAGGCGTCGTATTTATTCAGTTGGATGGCGCGATTGAACCATTGTCGGGCCATATCCGCCAGGAGCAGGTAACCCTCACCCCCGTCCCAACTGCAGACTCGGGCAAATTCGCCGATTTCGTATGCGTTGGATGAGTTATTTGGTTCCATGGTAAAGGCCTTCAACAGGTCATCGAGGCGGGCGCGTGAGTAGACGGGTTCCTGGCTGGCCCGTTCGAGCCAGTACCTTTCCCGGGCGCGAAAATAACCCTCGTGGGCAAGGTAAACTATCGCGGCAAGGCCGCATAGGGTGGCCAGCGAACGCTTTATCCAACCGCCCGCCACCCAATAACGGTCGCTGGCAAATCGCAAGTGGTTGGACAACAAGGCCATAATGGTGATTGCCAGGATCGCATTGGCCGGGATGTGCATGTTGAAATCGACGAATGAATGCAATAAAATCGCCAATAATCCCACTCCTCCGCCCAACACCAGGGCCGCCTTGTTGCTTTGGCGGGTTCCCAGGTCATTGCCGCGATGCCGGACATACTTCCAGCTCTTGAAAACCCCCCAATAAACCAACACCAAGGCGGCAGCCACGAGGCCGGCGCCGATCAGTCCCCAATCCGTCAAAGTGTTCAGGTAGTCGTTGTGAACCCGCTCCGGGCGCGCCTGGACGTCTACGGGTCGGTACTGCCGAAATCGGTAATCAAAGTGCGCCGGGCCGGCCCCTGTCCATATATTCTCTTTCCAAATCTCGATCGCCGGTTTCCATAGCCGGTAACGGCTGTTTTCCGTTGGGCCGGTGGTCAGCAGTTCATTGAAACGCTTTTGGCTTTGCCGCGCCTGGCTCATAAAAATCGAGCCTGCCGTGCCTAATACCACCAGGAAAATCAGGGCCGGAATGCGAAACCGGCGATACCGGACCAGAATCCCAAAAAAAACGATCAAGGACAAACCGGTTGCCGCCCATCCGCCGCGCGAAATCGTCACCGCAATCCCGGCGGCAATCATCAGCGAGGCGTAACCCAGGAGCACCTTGGTTACGTGGCCCATCCGACCCAGAAACAAATAGGCCAGCCCCAACGGCAACACCATCTCCAAAAAGCCCGCCAGGTGATTCGGGCAAATGTAAGTGCCCGATGCCCGTTTGAAATACTGATCGGGCTTGACCATGGTCCAAATATACTTCGAATTGGTGGTCCATTGATAGATCGCGTAAAGCGATATCGCCATGGCCAAAAACACCAAGGTCAGAACCACTATTTGCGTCGAATTCTTGTGATGCAAGTGGTTCAGGACCACAAAAAACAGGCAGGCGTAAACGATGACTCGAATGAGCTCTTGCCGGGCTACATACTCAATATCCGCATACCAATAACGAACCACCGCGTAACCCAAAAACGCTAGTACCGCCCAGCAAACCGGCGGCCAGAGCCAGCGATGCTCCTTGCCCAGCCATAGCTGCGCCAACCACAGCCCCGTTACCCCCACCGTTAAACCTTGGATGACCAGGAATTGCCAAGGGTGCGTTGCCCCGGTTGCCAGCGGCCCAAATACCAAAACGGCCAGGACCAAGACCAAAATGCCCCGCTCGAGCCATGTATCCAATCTTTCACGATCCATGTGTGCCGCGCACTATACGGGAGACCGGTTGCTATGGTCACTCTATTTTAATCCAGTCCCCCGAGCCTGTATTTCGTGCCCACCTTCGAGTCTGCTGCCGCCCGCTGATCAAGCCATTTCCCACTGATCGCGCAGGAGTTTGGCGGCGGCGGGTATCGTGATTTTGCGGTCGCCGTTTGAGCCGCATTCGAAGCTGACGAATTCCTGGTAGCCGATGATCTTGAGGCCGCGGAAGCCGTCGACGTAATTATCGCCTTCGTCTTCGCCGGGCATGATGCGGCGTTTGCGGCTGGCCATGTGCACGTGATGCAGGTATTTGCCGGCCGCGATAAAAGCCGCCATGTCACTGGTCTCTTCCCAGGTCATATGCCAGAAATCCCCCATTACTCCAATGCCCGGATTATTGACGTCGCGGCAAATGGCGGCTGCGTCGGCCACCTGGCGCAGAAAGAAACACTCGCGCCGGTTCAACGGTTCGAGGATTACTCGAGTCTTGGCTTGCTGGGCGTCATCCCCCAATTCGGCCAACAGTTTCAGGAGCAGTTCGCGGCCCTCCTGATTGCCGAGCTTGGTCTGGCCGTTGAACGCCGGCACCACGATCAAACCGGTGGAACCCAGGGCCCCGGCGGCAGGGAGGATTTCCTTGATGCTCCGGATGGTCTTTTGACGTGACCCTTCGTTTTCGGATATGAGTGCGCCGTCGACCCCGCCGCAAATGGCGCTGACCTTGATCTTCCGGCCTTGCAGTGCCTTTTGGCAGCTCTCGACGCGTTCGGCCAGGCCGCCCCCGCCAAGCTCGACGCCTTCAAATCCGTTCTCTTCCAAGAAATCAAGTTTCTCGTCGAGGGATTTTCCCGGGGCGATGGCTTCCTGGCAAGACAGTCGGAGCCTGGCCTTGTGCTCCGGATCGGGCAGGGTGAAGGCCGAGGCCGAGGTTGGAACCGCCGCCACAGCGCCGGCGATGGCTGAAAGGGTCAAGAATTCGCGTCGATTTACTTGCATCATAATTCTCCTGGAACGGGAGAGCGCAGCCATGCCCGGGGCGGTTTATCGGCACGCCACAAAGCAGCCGTCAGCCCCAGGAAAAGCGGGCGCTGTCCCGGCACATTTTTGTTCAGATTAAGGGCTCCCAGCCGGGAAGAAAAGTGAAAAAGGCGGCCGAGGCGAAGCGCGACCACTGCCAGCTAATAGCTAATAGCTAATGGCTGATGGCTAATGGCTAATGGCTAATGGCTGATGGCTAATCGAGACGGCGGAGTTTGATATTCTTCAAGGCGGCGGTGGTGCACCAGGAAGAGATGCCAAAGGGGCGCGAGAGTTCGACCTCGTAACGAATCGAGATGCGATGGCCGGCGGTGGAGACGTCGACGACCTTTTTCTTGTCGATCCAGGCCTCGATTTTGGCGGGGGTAACCCGCAAGCGGATGTGGTACCAGCGACCGTTTTCGAAGCTCATGTACCGGGTGGTTTCATTCTCGGAGGCATCCTGGCCGTCCAAGCTGGACAGACCAACCACTCCGCCGCCCCAGCCGCCCACGATGAGGCTGCAGGGTGAATTACTAACGGGAAAGGTGAGGCCACAGAAGAAGTCGCTGCCGTCCACGCGCATGGCATCGAGGCTGACCTCATAATTCATTTTGACCACGGGATTGGTCCAGGTCACGCCGGTCATGTCGCTGCCCATTTCGAGGAGAATCTGCCCTTTCTCGATTTTGACCTCGCCGTGGCCGGCGAAATCGGTGGATTTCCAGCCGTAGAGGGTGCGTCCGTCAAAAAGGCTTTTCCAACCGGCCTCATTCTGAGCGGAGGCGGTTTCGTTGGTGTTGCCGGCGGTTTCATCGAGCCTGGCCGGTTTATTGGTCTCGTTGGTTGGGGGATCGGCCTTGGCATGGACTGGCGGCCCGAATATTGATGCGCACAACAGGGCGGCCAAGAGACTCGATGGCCAACGTGGAACGCGACGATAGTTCCTGGGGTCCACGCCGGTGCCGGAATTGCTGACTAATTGCTTCATAACATTTGGAACGGATGCCGGTGAATCCCGGGAAACGCGCCGACTCGAGGTTCACCCGCAAAGTCTGATCATCAATAGACTAAAGCTCGAGGCTGGACAACACGAAAATCCGTTTCGGCTTGCCGGTTTCAGCCAATACGGTGATGATGACCAATCATGACGCCATTTTCCGATGGTTTACGCAACCTGGCCCGTTCGTTCACATCGTCAATAACCCCGTTGCGAGGGAATATGCGGCCAGCCGGACCGTGGATTTCCCGCCTTCGTCCAAAGCGGTCCATGACCTGCGGGGGGACTCCGCCTGGCGGGTGTTGCTGCACGTCGCGATCAAGCGCGTGTTTTAAAATTGCCAGGGGCGCTGTATTCGCGGAAAAGGCCCGATGGCCAGGGGCGAGCTGGTTCGTGATTTTTTCGATATTGATTTTACCAATCATTGGTATTGGAGGACCATCCGCCAAGGCCGGGCCCCAGCCGGCTACCGCGACCGCCCTCGGACCTCTTCTGGAGTTGAACTGTGCCGGCTTTTTGTCCAACCGCGTCGAGCTGAACTGGGCTGACCTGGGACAGAACTACACTTATACGATTGAATGCCTGGATCGGCTGGGCGGCAGTACCTGGTTTCCGTGTCCTCCGGGCGAGCAATGGCCCCTCATCACCAACCGCTGGGTTGGAGTCACCGAGTTGTCGTCGGCCTCGCGGTTTTACCGGGTGCGGGCGGAATTGGTTCAACCCGAGCGCGGCAAGCTCGAGGCATCGACCTTGATGGGCAGTTTGTCCGTTAGCAACATATCGGCATTGGCGAAGCTGTATGGGATTCCGCTGACGCCGCAAAGCGGGGTGGTGATATACAAATTGGATTACGAAACAGTGGACCCATTCAATGCCCTGACCCAGGCATCGGGCGCCCTGGTGATACCTGAGAACCGGGAACGCGCCCTTCCGCTGGTTAGTTACCAGCATGGCACGATCGTGCTGCGAGACGAGGCGCCTTCGGCTTACACGGGCGAAATCCTGGTGGGGGTTGCGTTTGCAACGACCGGTTATGCGGCGGTCCTGCCCGATTACCTGGGATTGGGCGATTCGCCGGGGTTCCACCCTTATCATCATGCCCGGAGCGAGGCGACGGCGGTGGTCGACATGTTGCGGGCGGCGCGGGCCTTTTGTTTATCAAACTCGATTGCCCTTAACGACCAGCTTTTCCTGTGCGGTTACTCGCAGGGCGGCCACGCCACCATGGCGGCCCACAAGGCCATTGAAGCCAACTACGCCGATGAATTCGCCATCACGGCCTCGGCACCCATGGCCGGCGCTTACGATTTGTCCGGAGTTACCGCCGCCGATTTCCTTTCGGACCGCGTCATGCCGAACCCGTATTACTTCATTTACTTGTTGGCGGCCTACCAAAACGTTTACCACTTCGCGGCGTCTCTCGAAGACCTCCTTGCCGCGCCCTATAACACGACCCTGCCGCCGCTGATGGACGGTCTGCATGACGAGAGCGAGATCGACCTGGCGATGCCGAACATACCGAAGCAGGTACTCAAGCCCGAATACCTCAAGGACTTTCGGACGAACCCGAACCATCCCCTGCGAATGGCCCTGCGCGACAATGACCTGTATCATTGGGGCCCGCGGGCGCCGATGCATCTTTACCATGTTCACGGCGACCAGGACGTGCTCTACGCCAACTCGGAGGTGGCCTACGAGAGCTTTACCAACCATGGGGCGGCGCAGGTCCAGTTGATCGACCCGTTCCCGTCCGGAAACCATACCACCGGCTTCTTTTATTGCCTGCTGGATGCCAAGGCGTGGTTCGATTCACTGGTGCATTAAGGTTTGATGTTCCGCTATGAAAATGCAGGCGGCGGCGCGTTCGTGGTTTAACCAATGCAGCGGTCCGGAAAAGGTCTTGCTTTACTCGATGGCCGTGCCGGCGTCGATCTCGACCCACCGGGTATATGAGTTGGCGTATGACTGCCTGGTTTACCAGGAGTTTTTCTGGGCGCTGGTCATTGGGCTGGCGGTGCTGGCGCTTTGCGTTCAGCTATTCCGTCGCAAGAGGGGATTTGGCGTGCAAATCGAGCCGGAGCCGTATCGCTTCTTATACCTGGTCGGCGCGCTGTATTGTCTCTGGACGTTGATATCGGCCTGGTGGGCGCCGAGCCGGTTTTGGGCGCTTGAATTTGGCGCTAGCTGGATAGGGTTCCTTGTTTACCTCTGGTTATTGGCGGCGGCCTTGCGGCACGAACCGTTCCGGAATCTCTTCCTGGCCGGCACGTTCGGTATCCTGAGCCTGCTGAGCGCGGTCAATATCGCGGGTTATTTTGCCAGCGGCTTCCGGAGGGTCGAGATCTTCGGCATCAATCGATTGTTGGGAGCCGAGCTGCTGGCGGCTTTGCTGCCGGTGTCTGCGGGCTTGTTTCTTTGCCATCCGCGCCGGGGACTGCGGGGGATCGGGCTGGCGAGCTACTTTTTGTTTTGTTGGGCCATTCTCGAGACGGGCGAACGTTCGCCTTTTTTAGGTTTGGTGGTTGGTGGCGGGGTGGCGCTGGTGGTCTTGATTTGGCTTTACAACCGGTTGGGGGCGAATCAGCGCGGCGGGTTCAATGCCGGTTTCTGGCGGCGGCTGGGCCTGATCATCCTTCTGGCCGAGGCGCTCACTTACGCCCAAACCACGCCATCGCTCCTCAACGGTTTTGGCAGGGCCGGGACGAACCTGGCCAGTCGCCTGCAGCAGGCGGGGTTTGCGGATACTTCCCTTCGCGCCCGATTCCAGTACTGGACCGCTTGCCTGGGAATGTTCAAGGACAGCCCGGTGGCCGGGCATGGCGCCGGGAGTTTCCGGCTGCTCTATCGCTCGTATCGCGCGCAGTATCTGAGGCAAGGCCATCCGTTCGGCTATTTCGTGACCAGCGAAAGCACCACCGCCGCTCGAGCGCATTGCGAATACATCCAGGTATTGGCGGAGCAGGGAATAGTCGGGCTCGGTTTATTCCTGCTGTTCATCGGGCTGAGCCTGGGCCTGCCCTTGAAAAGAATCTTCGAGTGGAAGGCGGGCAGGTTCGAGGGCGTCATCCCGATGAACACGCTGCTTGGGCTTTTTGCATTGACTGGCAGCGTTGCTTTTTATTTGAGCATCGCATCCAGCTCGTTCGGGTTCCGCACCTCGCCCAGCGTCTTTGGTTACGTGGTAGCCATGGGGTTGGCCTTGGCAATGTTGGCGCCGGCAAACCTGCCCGCAGGCCAAGAAGGCCCTTCCGCGCCGGAAGCCGAAAACCGTCCTTCGCTTCAGACCGTGCCGGCTCGAGTTGGGGCGATGGGACTGTTATGCGTGATGAGCCTGATTGTATACGCGAGTTTCAAGGTCTTGATGGGCGATCTCTATTACTGGAAATTTGGCGTTGGC
The DNA here is from genome assembly GCA_023473405.1 of Candidatus Omnitrophota bacterium. GTDB lineage: Bacteria > Verrucomicrobiota > Verrucomicrobiia > Limisphaerales > UBA1319 > JAMCZD01. The sequence continues at coordinate 7,977 of JAMCZD010000302.1, read as the reverse complement.
AACGCGGAATCGCCTTCCGACCTGGCCGAGTCCATAGCCTGGTTCCCCCAAAACCCCGGTCCCCACGCCGTTACCGCCCAAATCCATCTCAGGCGGTTGTTGGAGGAGAGGGGACTGCTCGAAGATTTGCTCGAACGGACCTTGGCAGCGAAGGCGGATGGAACCTTGAAATCGCGGGAGATACTCCACTCGACCTTCAATACCGGCCGGATCAGGGAAATCCTCGATCAATACGACGTGGCGTATCGGAACGGCCTGTGCGTCTCGACTGTCCCGGTTTTCAAGGCGGTTGCGGCGGAGGCCGTCTTTCAACCAAAACTGGCGCATTCAATCATCGAGGCGGCCTTGACCGATTTTCCGGACGCGCCTTTTTTGGGCGCCTATTATTTTCATCTGAGTCGGAAGATAGGCCAGGACGATGCGGTTACGCGCAAGCGCCTCGAGTTGGTGACCCGCTTTCAAGCGGCCGCCTTTCGCAATTGGCAAACCTATTTCGAGGGCACCAAGGAAGAGGCCGACGCGAACATCGACCAATATCCGAACTTCCTCGGTCGCGCGTATTTCCACTCGTTCTACCGTGAGATTCGGGACCGGTGAACAACGGTTAGAACAAGTCCAATTGCGGCGAAGGCGGCAGGTTTTTCAGCTTCTCGCGTTCCGCCCGTTGGCGGGCCTGGGGGCGGACATTGCCTTCCGGGGTGAGTTCGGCCTGTTCGAGGTTGCTGAGGATGACCTTGGCGCGCTCGATTACCGTTTGGGGGACTCCGGCCAGGCGGGCCACTTGAATGCCATAGCTCTTGTCGGTGCCACCGGGGACGATCTTGCGCAGGAAAATGACCTGGTCGTTCCACTCGCGGACGGCCACATTGAAGTTGCGCAACCGGGGGAGGCGCGCCGCCAGTTCGGTCAGTTCGTGATAATGAGTGGCGAACAGGGTCTTGGTCCCGACCTGGTTATGCAAATGCTCGACAATGGACCAAGCCAGGCTGAGGCCGTCGAAGGTGCTGGTGCCGCGGCCGATTTCATCGAGAACAACCAGGCTGGCGGGGCTGGCGTTATTCAGGAGGTTGGCCGTCTCGCTCATCTCGACCATGAAAGTGGATTGCCCGCGCGCGATGTTGTCGCTGGCGCCAATGCGGGTGAAGACGCGGTCCACGAGGTCGATCCGCGCCTCGGCAGCCGGCAGAAATGATCCGGCATGGGCTAGGATCACCAGCAAAGCCACCTGACGGAGGTAAGTGCTTTTGCCGGCCATATTGGGCCCGGTGATCAGGGCGATCTGCTGGGTGGCAAGGTCGAGCTCGGTATCGTTGGGAACGAATCGTTCCGCGCCTTGCACCTGGTCGAGGACGGGATGGCGCCCATCGCGGATGCGTAAAATACCCTCGTCGCCCACTTCCGGACGGCAATAATCGTAAAGCCGCGCCGTCTCGGCGAAGGCGGCCAACACGTCCAGTTGCGCCAGTGCCCGCGCCGTCTGCTGAATCTCAGTTAGATGCCCAATCACCGTTTCGCGGACTTCGAGGAAAAGGTCGTACTCGCATTGGGCCGCCCGTTCCTGCGCCCCCAGTATTCTACCTTCCATTTCTTTGAGCTCGGGGGTGACGAACCGTTCGCCGTTGGCGATGGTTTGTTTGCGGACATAATGACCAGGCACCTTGTCGAGGTGCGCCCTGGTAATCTCGATGTAATAACCGAAGACCGAGTTGAATCGGACTTTCAGGGATGGGATGCCGGTGCGATCGCATTCCTCCTGTTGCAGACGGGCGATCCAGTCTTTTCCCTCGCGGGTGGCCCGGCGGAGTTCATCGAGAGACGAATTAAAGCCGTCGCGGATAAGACCGCCTTCCTTGATGGCCAGCGGCGGATCGTCCACGATGGCCCGGCCAATCAGCTCGACTAACTCCGGCATCGGCGTCACATGGGCCGCCAGATCGCGCAGAAGAGACGGGCCCGTGGCCGCCTGTGAGCGGGACGATTGGACCGCGCTGCCGGTCGAGGCAACCGGTTTTTCATGGCCGGCCCGCGAGCCATTCTCGAAAAATTCCTCCTGCAAAGGCCCGGCTTGCAAGGTCGCGGACGGCGCTGCCAGGTCTTGCAGGATTTTTTGAAGCGCGGGGAGCTCGGCCAAGGCCAGCCGGAGCGCCCCGAGATCGCGCGCATTGCCGGTGGCGGCGCTCAACCTGGTGATGGTTCGTTCGAGGTCGCGCACCTGGCTCAATCGACGGCGGAAGAGTTCGAGCGCTTCGGGGTGATCGATCCAGTCCTTCACGGCTTGTTGGCGTTGGCGGATGGGCTCGACGGCCGCCAGGGGTTGCGAGAGCCAATCCCGGAGACGGCGGGCGCCCATGGGGGTGACGGTGCGGTTGAGGGCACCATAGAGTGAGCCGGGCGGCGGGGCATCCCGATGCAGGGGCTCGAGAATTTCCAGGTTGTTTAAAGAGACGCCATCGAGCCCCAGAAAATCGGAGCACAAATAAAAAGAGAGCCGGTTCAGGTGGGTGACATCGCGATGCAGGTGCTGGCTCAAATAATGCAACACACCGCCGGTGGCGCCGACGGCTGCGGTCCGGTCTTTCAGGCCAAAGCCATCGAGCGATGCCACGCGGAAATGATCGCGCACGGTGAACAAGGCGGTCTCCGGGGCAAAAACCCAATCATCATAACCGCACAGGACCGGGAAGGCCGGTTGCAGGAGATCGCGCAGTGAACCCGATTCACCGGGATAGATGATCTCAGCCGGGCGCCGTCGTTCGAGTTCGGTTAGCAGAGCCGAATTGCCTTCGACCTCGGTAGTGGTGAAATCGCCGGTGGTCAAATCGACGAAAGCCAGCCCGTAGATGCCGCCCAGGGGATAGACCGATGCCAGGAAATTGTTGCGCTCGGCTTGGAGCATTCGCTCGTCCAAGTGCGTTCCCGGGCTGAGAATCCGGGTCACTTCGCGCTTGACCAATTGCCCGGGGCGGGCCTCTTCCATTTGATCGCAAATGGCCACTTTGCGTCCGGCGCGGAGAATGCGGGAGATATAGCTGTGGGCGGCGTGGTAAGGAATGCCGCACATGGGGGCCGTTCCGCGCTTGGTCAGAGCCACATTCAACAGTTGCGCCCCGGCGATGGCGTCCTCGAAGAACATTTCATAAAAATCGCCCAGGCGAAAAAGCAATAAGGCATCGCGGGGCAGTTCGGACTTAATGCGCCGATACTGCGCCATCATCGGTGTAAGTTGAGCCTCGCCGGCCATCGAACGCAGGTTAGCGGATCGGACGGGGCAGGTCGAAAAAAAATTGATCCGGTCCGCGAATTACCTACGCTGGAACGGAATCGAGGATATGAGCTTGATAGAAAACGTTGTGCAGTTCCGGGTGCGGTATAGCGAGACGGACCAGATGGGCACCTTTTACAATTCGCGCGTGCTCGAATGGTTCGAGTGCGGGCGGACCGAGTTGATGCGTAAGATGGGGCTGCCTTACACCGCCATGGAGGCCAAAGGAGTTTTTCTGCCGCTGGTCGAGGCGCATGTCGAGTATCTCGGGCGGGCTCGATACGACGATTTACTCGAGATGACCGCCTCCGCCAACCTCGAGGGCCGGGCACGCTTGCGGTGCCAGGTCCGCATCACGCATGCGGCAAACGGGCCGGCCGTGGCTCGCGGATATACCATCCACGCGTTCACCAACCGGGACGGGAAACCGGTCCGGCCCCCCGCGTGGTTTATCGAGGCCCTCTATTCCCACTTGGCGCCTTGATCAATCCAGGCGCGCAGCAGGCCAACTTGCTCCTTGGTCAGCGAATTGCCCGCGTAATCGGGTGGCATCTCCATGTCCGGCACCAGCCGGCTCACGTAGTAAATCAGAACGCTTTGGGCGCTTTTGCCCGGAATGATTACAGGCCCGGAATCCCCACCCTTCAAGGCGTTCTTCCGGTCCGTGAGCCGGAAATTGGCAAAGGGCGAATCGCCGCCGTGGCAATCCATGCAGGCCTTTTTGAGAATCGGTTTGATCTCCTTGGTGAAATCAACGTTTTTCTTCGCGACGGGCGGGAGTTTGGCCGGGTCCACCTTCAAGTCCGCAACGGTTACATGCTTCGCGCCGGCCTGGCTCTTGGCCGGTGGCGGAGACGCCTTTTTGCCTTCAGCCTTTTCATCAGCCGGAAAGCTAAGCAGAACGAAGGAGATTCCAAACAGGCAGGCCAGGACCGGCAAGCCGGGGCCCAATGGCCAATCTAACCGGGAGAATACGGTATTCTTTTTGAGCATAAGCAATTTGTCCGTTTGCAGGCAGTCTCGGAGTCGGCGCGCGGTTCACCGTTTCAAGTTGCGCCGGGGAACCCGCCAGACTTGTCATTTATTGCTTACCAGGCAAGCAATACAAAGTAATACCCCAGGTTCGAACTTGAGTCAAATCTCCGCGTAGGCTCGAAGGTCCGTTCCAGGGCCAATGCATGAAGATTGAAGGGGCAGCCGCCCCGTTTGTGCCGCCGGTTGAACCTGCCCGTGTAGATCCCCCAAAAACCATTTCATCCCGGCCACCAGGTTGGCCTTGGGCGTTTCGACTGCAAGATGAAAGTGATTGCCCATCAAACACCAAGCATGCACCTGCCAATCCGTTTTCTGACAGGCCTGGCCTAAGATCACCAAGAACACCTCCCGGTCGGCATCGTCTTCGAATATCGCTTCACGCCGGTCGCCGCGATTCATCACATGATAAATCGCCCCTTCCTATTCCACGCGCAATTTTCTCGCCATACCGGCTTCGCATTCTACCCAACGGCGTCTTGTGTCAATACTAGGGACCCCGATAACGCCGGATGGTTAGGCCACCGTGTATTCGTAAGAAAACTTCGGGATTTCAGTCCGCTGCTTGGCATGCTCGATCGTGATGCCGCAAATCTTCCCCTCTCTGTCCACGTCCAGAAGCGTGTCCTCGTCCAAGTCTCGCGTTTCGACCACCTCGGCGGGCCGAAACTCGATGTGCAAAGTGTCCGTATCGTCAAAATATCGAATCTTCATGGTTTGAAGGAGCGGTCAAAAAATGCGTTGTGAACAGTCAAACCGTCAGGCAGCAATATAACCCTGAGATAACGTCCGTCCATCTCGGCAATCTCGGCCCAGCAGCGGATCCGCCCATCGTGCTGCACCAGCCGTTTTGCCGGATGTGAAACCACGCGCTCGATCCACTCGACCCGGATGAAACTCCGATCCGGCCGTGCGCGCATCGCTTCAAAATACCGCGTGAACTTCACCCGCCCAGAATACCACCTCAATCGAGCCGATGAAAAGCCCGATCCGGCTGTCCTGCCTCAGGCACGCCGGGCCAAAGGTATTCGATTGCCAATCGCGACGCGATCCCGGCGTTGCCTGCAGCCGGTTTGTTCGGCGGCCAGTTCATAAATAAAACATCCGACGGACATTATCGGTAGTCAGTGAAAGTCGTGGCAAATCCCGGCTCCCACGAGAACCCATCCGAGCGCTCTCTTACGCGCGATGCTCATTACTATGCGGACTCAGCCCAACGAGAAAGGTCAGCGATGGGGCTGGTTCCGATTCGCTGGACCGTCTTGTTGGCCCAATTTCTTAAGAACTGAATAATCGTCCTTGCCAAAGTCTGTAGGGCGTGGACCTCCGCCGATAGCTTGCTTCAGGTGAAGCTCATCCCCAACGATCTCAAAAATGCCTCGGCGGATCTCGGGACTCTCGGTACCGATTGTAACCGTGATCCATTTGGGGCTCTTGTCTGTATCGATGGTGTATTTGTTCCGGGAAGCCTCCTTCGAGTTTCCAGGACTATGAACGATCCGCACAACCACCTCATCCTTCGTAAACTCCCATTCGAGCTTGTAAGGCATGGCGGCGGCCACACCCTTCCGTTGAAGAAGCCATCGACCAATCAGCGGATTCTTGGAAGTGCCGGCCCAACTCGGGAAACCTACGCAGGCGATGAGAGTAACAGTCAAAAGCCATGGCCAAATAGATACACGAGTGTTCATGCGTTTCTGGGCCAACAGTCTTAATATGCGAAACTGGCTTTCGCCCGAACACCGCGATGGGACTGGGGTTTCAGGGTGCTGGGTGAAGCAAGGCTGGTTTTCATAAATCAAAGGTTTAGCGATGGTTTTCACTTGTCGAGCCAGTTAGTTCAGCCTCTTTATGAATCGGCAAAGTGGAAAGGAGGCTCATGACAACTGCGAAACCCGACCCGCCCCTGGACTTTACGGGCTGGCCGGCTGCGCTCGCAGTCGCGCCGTTGCGGCCCGAAGAATTCGAGCGCTACACCATAACCCCGCGCTGGTATTTGAATTTCTGCCGGCGCAGCCGAGCGCCGGTCTGCAAGGCATTGGCGCGGGATTTCATTACCCAGGCCAAGCAGCCGCCCGCATGGAGATTGGGTCATGGAAAGCGGACATTCGTTGATAAGATCGCATCCACCGAACCCGCAGGGTTCACAGCGATTAGCCGGTGGTTGAGCGGAGCGACACCGCCGGTTGCTGATGAAAATGAACCCCGCACCCCGGAGGGATGCCAGCGCCCTCTGCGATCCCTCCGGGATCGGATTTGATTTACGTTCACGTTCCGGGGGTGGCGCTCGTGCCTCGCGCAACCCCCGGCTAATGGCTGGGATCCCGTCGGGATGGCGCCTATGTCCAACCGGGGAATGCAAGGAACGCGGGAGGCTGTTTACCTTGTTGCCAATCCGAGGCCCGCTACCAGCCTCCCGTGTTCTCTACATTCCTTTGAACGTTGGGCGTTACCATTTCTCAGGGTGTGGCTGATGGTCGCGGTTCCAACGCGCCAGGGCCGTATCGGTCGTGTCTTCAAACAGAAACTTCAGTGTCGGCGATTCGACATGGCCGTCGCAAAACACCACGTTGCCCTTGCCTTGGTGACGGGTCAGTGTGTTTCCAAGATCTTCAAAGAAATCAATCGATGTACGCCGGAACAGCGCGTTGCCCTCGAAGCAATCTCCTATAGCCATCATGTCGCCGGGGGCAACCACCTCGGACTCGGCGATCGGCCTGAAGGGCCAAGTTGACGCCAAGTTCGCATCTGGAACATAGTGACCCTCCAGCCCAAATTTGTTGGCTGCGTCTTTCGGCCCCTTGCCGGTAACCTTATCGTCATTGTAGCCGTAGTCAGTCAATTGCGTGACATCACCGCGCCGCATAGAATCGCTCCATCGAGCGGAGGGGCAACGCCACACTCCTTGTTGGTGGAAATTCGTCGAAGGCTGGGAGATGCCAAGCCCCTCACGCACCAATTTGCCAAGCCATAACCGGTCAGAACTTGGCGGGCTTAGGGGCTGCGTTTGAAAGGGATTCACAGGGTAGTAGTGATTTTCCGAAAGAAACATCTGCAAGCTCAACCCCAACTGCCGCAGATTGCTCTTGCAGACCGTAGACTGTGCGGTAGCTTTGGCCCGGGCCAGACTTTGGAGCAGCAAAGCGGCCAGCAGGGCGATGATCCCGATCACGACGAGCAACTCGATAAGAGTGAACGCGTTGATTGCTAGGCGAATGAGCAGTATCTGTTGGCGTAAACAGTTCGGGGCAGTCCAAGGAACAAGCTGACCGAGGACTTCCAATCGCAGCTTCATTGTATTCCTGTTTGACAAGACCCGCGCGACGAACTCACGGTTTCTGCCTAACAGTATTTATTGTCCTGAACTCGGAGACCGGAGACAAAGCGAGTTTTCATAAGGGAATGATGAATCGGCAATGGTTCCGGATCAATATAACAATGCATGGGCTCTGGAAATACTGTGCGTTATTTTGGTGGATGGGCAAGACTTTTGAAGGACAAACTGAGTTTTGCCGCCGGTAACTCGATTAATCCCGGCTTGCTTTTCGCTTCCGATGGCTCCAATGATAGGCATCTAACCACTTATGAAAGACGTTAATCGCCGTGACTTTGTCAAAGGAACTCTCGGACTGGCGCTCAGCGCCGGTTTGATCCCCCTGGATTCGACCTCGCGGAAATGCACA
>JAMCZD010000514.1 GCA_023473405.1 Candidatus Omnitrophota bacterium | reverse complement strand
ACCTCTCTTAAAGAGGGTGGATGCGGGCCTGATCGGCGGTGAGGGCGGTGCCTTGGGGGGCGACAACATTCTTGATGCCGGCCATGAAACAGGCAATCAAGTCGAGCTGGCCTTCGCAGATAATGGCGAATTGGGCGTCGAGGATCGGGCGCTTGGATTTGTCGAGCCCGAAAAGGACCCGGCGCTTTTCGAAGATGGGCGTTTCGGGTGAATTAAGGTATTTGGCAGTCTGGGGTGCATCGCGCAGAATCCGTCCACTGAATCCGATGACCCGCCCGGCTTCGTCACAAATTGGAAACATCAACCGTCCGCGGAAACGGTCGAAGAGGAGGGTTCGGCCCTCCTTTTCCTTGCGCACAATGAGGCCGGCCTTTTCAACCAGGCCGAGTTCGAATCCTTTTTTGCCGGCCCAATTGACGGTGTCATCCCAGGACTCGGGAGCGTAACCCAGGCGGAACAATTTGACGGCTTCGCTGCTGACGGCGCGTTTGGCCAGGTAATCACGCGCCTCCTGGGCGCATGGGTCTTCGGTCAGCAACCGGTGCCAGCGCTGGCTGATTTGCTCGTGAACCTGCCACAGGGTTTCTTTAAGCCGATGGACCCGCGACGCGCCCCCGGGGCCTTCCGGTTCCAAGGGTATCCCCGCGCGATCGGCCAACTGGCGGACGGCCTCGGTGAAGCCAACGTTATCGTAGGCCTGAATGAAGGCGAAGACGTCGCCACCCTTGTGGCAGCCGAAGCAGTAGAAGATTTGCTTCTGGGGATTAACACTGAAACTCGGTGTCTTCTCCTTGTGAAAGGGGCACAAGGCGACAAAATTGGCCCCGGCGCGCTTGAGGGGGAAGCGGGCGCTGATGACGTCGACGATGTCGCTGGCAGCGCGAATTTGTTCCAGGCACTGGGAGGAAAAAGGACCGGGCATGGTGAAGAGCGACTACTTGATGCCCAAGGCGTCATTGACTTGTTGCTCGCGTCGTTTGCCGATGGTTTGCTGGTTCTGTTGCGCGCCTGGTTTGGTCGGAGCGATCAGGACAACATCGAGGTTTTTTTCCACGAAACGCCCGGCAGCCGAGTCATGAAATACACCCTGGTGCACCATGCCCAGGGTGGGGAAGAAGACATTGCCCAACTCCCTTTCCTGGGCCTGGGTTTCGGCCAAGATCTCGGCGTCGCTGAAGTAACGGGCACTGAGCACGGCCATGAAGAACAAGACCATGCAGGTGAATCGAATGGCTCCGGCCAGCATGCCCAGGTAATATTCGAGGTTGCCGAAGAAATCGCTGCCGATCAATTTTTCGCCGATAGTGCGTTTGAACAGGGTGAAGAGGATTTTGATCAGGACCGCCGTGGCCAAGTAGACGGACACAAAGGCAGTAAGCAGACCCAGATGGGCCACGCGCGCAAATAATTCCCCCACCGGCCGGTACAACAGGCCGCCCGCCCCGAGGATCAGCAGCCATTGGATCAGGTCCAGAAACTCGGCGGACATGCCGCGTTTGCGACCGCGAAATATCCCGACGATGATCATGGCGATGACGACCAGGTCGAACCAATTGAATGGCAGACCGCCGCCGCTTACCCGGGCGGCAGCCAGCGTGACGGGCACCGGGACCAGGTTTGCGGTTAAGATCCACAGGACGTGCATAGCTCAAGGATGGTTCGCCAGCCAGTAACGGATTGCCGCCGCCTGTGAATTGCCGGGGTCCAATTCCAACAGCTTGAGATAATGCTCTCGGGCCAACTCAGACTGGTACAGTTTCTGGGCGTAAAGGTTTCCGAGTAGCAATTGAACCCGGGTATCGTTCGGGGCCGCCTTGGCGAGCTTTTCCAATTCATTGGCGGCGTCTTGCGGATAGTTTGCCCGTTGCAGGGCAAGGGCAAAATTGTAACGGGCATTGAACGAGCCGGGTTGGATGGCCAACGCCGTTTCGAATTCGAGCAATGCCTGCGATAACAATCCTGAATTGTAATCGGCCAATCCGAGGTTGTAACGGGCGTCGAAATAACTGGGCGAGGTTTCCACCGCCTTGCGATAAGCCGCTACCGCCTCGTTCCAAAGCCCGGCGCGCTGGCATTCAACTCCCCGCGTGAACAACTGTTCGGCCGCGCGGATATCTCCCGCTGGCGGACGCGGTGGATTCACGTAAGGATATCGCGCCGGTGGGGGTGGTTCGGGTGGAGCCGATACGGCCTTCACCGGCGCGGGTTGGGGGACGGCGGGAGGTGTCGTTGCCTTGGGTTGGAGCGTCGCCAGGGGTGAAAGCGGTGTGATCGGTGGTTCTGATTTCGACTGCGATCCCATCCAACTTGCCGGGTTTAGTCTTGCCAACAGCCCCGGTTTTTTCGAAGGGGCAGCGGTTTGCGGCATTGGCTGGGTGGTTTCCGCCGGAATGGGTGAACTTGATTGGGCCAAAACGGACGGTTGGGTCTCTCTGATTTCCGGCTGAGGCGGTGTGGAAACGGGTGTGGAAACAGGCTGAGGCGCAACCGGCGGGGGTTCATTGCCAACGTCCGTTGTGGGCATCGAGACCGGTTGGGTTGAGTGAGTTGTTATATCCCGAGGCGGCGGCGGTTCAGTGGTGGGTGCCGGAGGTTTAGCCGCGGGCGGAGCTGATTCGGTCTTGGGTTCGGAATGGGCCGATCCATTCGCGTCTGCAGGCGTCTTGGGTACCGTTGCTTGAGCCGGGTGAGTGATGGCCGGCGCAGGAATGGATGGCGGTTCAGCCTTTGCAATCCGAACGGCGGCTTCAGGCCGGGGAGCGGAGGTCGAATGATTATTGGCAGGTTGGGGCTTGGGCACCACGGCGGTTTGCGGCGGATTTGGATGAGCCGAATTACTCGAGGCGGCGGGCGCCTGGTGGTTTGCACTGGCCAATTGCTGCGGGGGCGGGCTCGAAGCGCGACGCGGCTGAACCGGCTTCATTTCGAGCTCCAATTCCTCGACGATCTGCCGGACGCTGTCGGCGTTTGGCGGAGGCGGTTCCAAGGCCAGGTATTCCCGGTATTTTTGCAGGGCCAACGCGCGGTTTTTGAAATGCTCCTGGTAAGCTATGGCTTGATTGAGCAGGGCCGGCCCGTAGTTGCCTTGCAGTTTCAAGGCATTCGCGAAACAACCCATCGCCTCGGACGCGCGGTTTTGGCGGAGTTCCAAAAGTCCCCAGTCGTTCCAAGCCGCCGGGCTTGCCGGCTGCAGTTGGATGGATTTCCGGTAACTCAGTTCCGCCGCCGGCCATTGCCGGGATTCCGATTGCGCACGCCCTAATTTGAGCCATCCATCAGGAGAAGCCGGCTGCATTTGGACAAAGCGGGTGAGCGGCACGAGCGCGGCATCGGGCTTTTGCTGGTCGAGCAAAAGGCAGCCCAGGTTGAAATATGCGGGGGCAAGATTCCGATCCAGGGCGAGCGCCTGCAAATAGGCCTGAGCGGCCAGGTCCATTTGCTTGGCGCCGTGGTAAGCCAAACCGAGGTGATTCCATGCCTGGGAATTGCGCGGAAGCTGGGTGGTTGCCCATTTCAATTTTTGAATTGCCAGCTCGTATCGCCCCTCCTGGATCAGCCGTTCGCCTTGAAGAAGGGCTTTGGGACCAGAAGGGGTGCAGCCGGTGGCTAACAGCAAACCCATAGCCATCCCTAAGATGCTCAAGAAAAACGTGTCCCGATTCATCGCAGCCAACATTGGTTTTGTGGTATCACTCATTAATACCAGAGTCAAGGATAGGGACGATTGGTTCGAGGCCGCTCCAGGGCTAATGCATGAAGCATGAACGGTCGGCAAGCCAGCGACTGGATCGCGCCAACCGACTGATTTTAAGGACACGGTCCCGATCAAGGGTGCTCTAAAAGCGAAAGTGAGAGGGCGTTTGTTTCGCGGAAAGTGATGACCTCTTGGTATTGGACAACTTGCATCGGGCGGTGCATTGGTCCCGGGGCCGCTGCGCTGCCGAACCGCTTTGGCTTGCCTCATCGGCTGAAGCGAGATACCAAGTTCGTGTTTTGGTTGTCCCCATTACCGGGGCGGACGGTCAATTTTAGGTTATGGAAATGGCGATTTGCCAACCAGGGCGCAAACTGAACCACGCGGCATGGTCCGATTGCCTGAGGCTGCTTGCCCGCGCCATCGGCGGCTTCGCGGGATCGGTATCGAGGGCGCGCTCGGCATGTTTGGTCCTTTGCGGTTTATGCCTGTGGCATCCGCCTTGGACCAGTGCACGGCCCGCATTGGGGGAGAGTCTCGAGGTCAATCGCGATACGCTGATGAGGCGGGCGCGCGTGGTGGAGGTATATGATCCGCTGGCTACTCACTCCTTTGATCCGGACCCCGACCGGGTGCAAGGCATGGTCGACACCGGCTTGAAAGCGTTGTGCGGCAAGAGATCAGTCATGGAGGTATGGCGCAGCCTCCTCTCGACCCAGGACATCGTGGGAATCAAAGTGGTTTCTTCTCCCGGCGCCATCAGCGGGACGCGTCCAGCGGTTGTGGCGGCTTTGGTTCAAGGCTTGCTTGAGGCCGGAATACCGGCTGGCAACCTGGTCATTTGGGACCGCCGGCTGAGCAGCCTGCGCCAGGCCGGCTGGGTTGCGCTGGCCAAACGTTACGGGATTCGGGCCGCCGGCAGCGAGGATGAAGGCTACGATGATAAGACATTCTACGACACGCCGTTGATCGGCCAATTGGTTTGGGGCGACCATGAGTTCGGGCGCAAGGGCGACGGCGTGGGCCGGAAATCCTTTGTGTCGAAACTGGTCACACAGCAAATAACCAAGATCATTAACGTGACGCCCTTGTTCAATCACGATACTGCCGGTGTTACCGGGAATCTCTACAGCCTGGCGAGCGGCAGTGTGGATAACATGCTGCGCTTCGAAGGAAGTGCCCATCGGTTGGCTACCGCCATTCCCGAGATTTACGCCCTGCCGGCCCTGGGTGATCGCGTGGTGCTCAACATCGTTGACGCGCTCATTTGCCAATACCAAGGCGAACAGCGCGAGATGCTCCATTACTCGAGCGTCCTGAACCAAATCCGGTTCAGCACCGACCCCGTCGCCTTGGATGTGCTCTCGATCCACGAACTCGATCACCAGCGACAGCAAGCCCGCATCACCTCCGAAAAGACGGACCTGGAACTGTACCGGAACGCTTCCTTGCTCGAACTTGGCGTAAGCGATGTGCAGCAGATTCTCGTGGAAAAGGTCTCCCTGGCAAAACCTTAGACGCAGGCAAAGGGCAAAGGGCAAAGGGCAAAGGGCAAAGGGGGAAGGGCAAAGGGCAAAGGGCGAAGGGCAAAGGGCAAAGGGCAAAGGGGGAAGGGCAAAGGGCAAAGGGCGAAGGGCAAAGGACTGGGAGGTTGGGGCCATTGCCCGGCCCGCTGTGCGGTGGCAGGTCTTATGGTGCGACACCGCTTGGCTTGCGGGAACAGCGCCGCCGCCGCTTCGCTTTGTCGGCGCACTCCCATATTACACGCTCCACGCTCTAACGCTCCTCACGCTCCCACGGGCGCCCTTCACGTATTACGCTTCACTCTCCCAAAGCGCCGCCGCCGCTTCGCCCGTCCGGCGCGCTTCCATGTATCAACCGTCAATGCTGTTCCGGGGTTACGGCGTGCTCGGCTTCGAATTGCTTTTTCAGCGTTTGGATTTCTTCGCGCAGTTCTCGGCTGGTTTTTTGGAGGTTGAGCACTTCGTCGCGCAGGTATTTCAATTCATCAGCGGGTTTCTGCGCAGCCTGCACTGCCGCCAAGGCGGACTCGGCGGCCTTACGCTCCGGGCTATCCTTGGCGGCGGATGCAAAGGTCTGCAAGACGGCAGCCGCTTTGGGATCGGCCAGGACACCCAGGGCATTGATGGCGGCCAAACGAA
>JAMCZD010000028.1 GCA_023473405.1 Candidatus Omnitrophota bacterium | reverse complement strand
GGGGTGATGCCGCAAACCATCGAAGCCATCGACCACGCCCGCGCCGCCAAGGTCCAAATCATGGTGGCGGTCAACAAATGCGATCATCCCAATGCCAATCCCATGCAGGTGCGGCAGCAGTTGCAGGAGTATGGCCTGGTTTGCGAGGAATGGGGTGGGACCACTATTTTTCAGGATATTTCGGCGCTCACCAAGAAGGGCGTGGATAAGCTATTGGAAATGATCCTGCTCCAGGCCGAGGTCATGGAGCTGAAAGCAAATCCCAACCGCCGCGCCAAAGGCAATGTCATCGAGTCCGGCCTCGAACCAGGTGGGCCCACGGCCACGGTCTTGGTGCGGAAAGGCACGTTGCGGCTGGGGGACATGATCCTGTGCGGGCCGTATTACGGCAAGGCGCGCGCCCTGATCAACGAAGAGGGCAAGCGGCTGCCATCGGCCGGGCCGTCTGTGGCTGTGAGGCTGCTGGGATTGAATGGCGTGCCGGGGGCGGGCGTGGAATTCACGGTGGTCGAGAACGAACGCACCGCCCGCGACGTCGCCGAACAGCGAGCCGAGCAGGCCCGTGAGCGCGGCGCGGAAATCCGGCCCAAAGTGACGTTGGAGAATTTATTTGCCACGCTGGCGCCGGAAACGATCAAGGTGCTGAAGATTGTGGTCAAGGCGGACACCCAAGGCTCGGTCGAGGCCATTGTCGAGGCCTTGAAGAAGATCGAGTCAAGCAAGGTGTCCCTCGAGGTGATTCACAGCGCTGTGGGGATTATCACGGAATCCGACGTGCTCCTGGCCTCGGCGTCCAAGGCAATCGTTTTGGGATTCCACACCCGGGTTGACTCCGGGGCGGCGGAAGCGGCCAAGCAAGAGGCTGTTCAGATCAAGCTGTATTCCATCATATATGAATTAATCGACGAGGTGCACGAGGCCATGGCCGGCTTGCTCGAACCGATCTCGAAAGAGGTGGTCCTGGGGGCTGCCGAAGTGCGGAAAACTTTCTCCCTGTCCAAAGGAGGCAACGTGGCCGGGTGCATGGTGTTGAACGGGCGCCTGATCAAAGGACGATGCCGGGTGTTGCGCCGGCGAGACCTCTTGTTCGAAGGATCCATCGCCTCATTGCGGCGGTTCCAGGACGAGGTCAACGAAGTCCGCGCCGGTCTGGAATGCGGGGTGCGCATCGATGGTTTTCATGAATGCCAAACCGGTGATGTGATCGAGTGTTACACGATCGAGAAGGTGCCGCAAAAACTCTAAAAGGATGACGGGAGGCCAACGTGCCCCATGATGGTCACCAGCGAGTGCGAGAACTTTTGATGCGAACCATTGGGGAAGTCGTACGATGGGAAATGCCGCTCAGCCAGTCCGGCCTGGTCACGATCACCGATGTGGAGTTGGCCGGAGATTTGCGTTCGGCAACTGTCTTTGTCAGCATTTTGGGAACTGAGATTCAGCAAAAGAACGGATTGAAATACCTCCGGAAAAAGACCAGGCGCTTCCGGGCGATGGTTGGCAGGACCGTTGTGCTGAAATACACCCCTCAACTGCGCTTTGAATTGGATGATTCGGTCGCGCGCGGCAACCGGGTTATGGAGATTATTGCCGATTTGGAGCAATCATTTGGGGCGGAAGATGAAGCGGCGTCCTAAAATCATCGAGCGGATCATCGCCGAGCTCCGCGGCAGCCAAAACCTGTGCGTCGTCGGCCACGGACGGCCCGATGGCGACTGCATCGGATCGCAAATGGGCTTGACCCTGGCATTGCTGAACCAGGGGAAATCGATGACGTGCTGGAACGAGGATGCCTTGCCCCAAAAGCTGGCCTTTCTTGATCCCAATCACTTGATTCAACCGCCGCGCCCGGGCATGGCGTTTGACTGTGTAATTGCCCTGGACGTGGCCAGCATGGAACGTCTGGGCCGGACGGCGGAGCATATCCAGAACCGCAAGTTGTTCATAAACATCGATCATCATCAGAGCAATACCCGCTACGCCGACATTAACTGGGTCTCCTCGCGCACCCCGTCCACCGGCGAGCTCATATACCGCCTGCTCAAAGAAGCCAATTGGCCGATTTCTCCCCAAATTGCCGATTGCCTCTTCACCGCCGTGTCCACCGACACCGGGTCATTCCAGTATCCATCAACCCGTCCGAGCACGTATTACGTGGCCGGGGAACTGGTTAAACGGGGTGCCCACCTGGCCACCATTTGCCAGGAAGTCTATCAGTCTTTTCCATTGTCCCGGGTGCGGTTGCTTCAGCATGTCTTCAACCATTTCCACCTCACCAATAATAACCGCATAGGTTATTTCTGGCTGCGGCCCGCTGATTTCGTCCGAACCGGGACCAACGTCAGCGACAGCGAGGGCCTGATCGATCACATCCGCGCCATTGAACCGGTTGAGGTCGCCTGCTTGTTCGAGGAACTCGAACCAAACGTCATCCGCGTCAGCCTCCGTTCCAAGAACACCCACGTCAACGTCAACGAGATCGCCAAACAATTCGGCGGCGGCGGCCATAACGCCGCTGCCGGGGCGCGAATCACCGGAGGCCCCCTGGCAGTGCAGCGGCGCGTGATTGCCGCGATCAGGGAGGCCCTCCCCGCCAATGTCCTCGACCGCCATGCAAGCCTTTAGCCCCCTGGACGGCGCCATTCTCATCGATAAACCGTCCGGGCCCACCTCGCATGACGTGGTCGACATTGTCCGAAGCCACTTTCATATCCGGAAAGCCGGCCACTGCGGCACCCTGGATCCCAACGCAACCGGCCTGCTCATGCTGGTCTTAGGGCGCGCCACCAAGTTGAGCGAAAAATTTATCGGCTCTGACAAGACCTACGAAGGGACCATCAAATTTGGAGTGGCCACCGACAGCTACGATGTCGACGGCCAAGTCGTCTCTTCCCTCACCGTGCCGCCTCTTACCATCGCGCAGTTGAACGACCTGGCAGCCACCCTGTTGGGCGATCAAATGCAGATGCCGCCCATGGTTTCCGCCGTAAAAGTGGAAGGCGTTCCCCTCTACAAATTGGCTCGGCAAGGACGCGAGGTGGAACGTAAACCGCGCCTGATCCATATTTACAAATTTCGCTTTTCCGAATATCAGGAACCTATTGGCAGTTTCCAAATCGTCTGCACCAAAGGCACTTACGTCCGCAGCCTCGCGCATGACCTGGGACAGAAAATCGGGTGCGGCGCCCATCTGGCGTCGCTTCGGCGGACCTCGGCGGGCGGATTCAATATCGCCGACTCGATCCCAATGGACGTCCTGCTGACCTTTACCGAGGCCCAATTGGCCGAGCGCGTGATTCCTTTCCTGAAGTTGGTGGATTGGCCGGGCCGATGAATGTCGTCCACAAGGCTCAAGAACTTGCCATGGCAGGACGCCCGGTTTGCGCGGCCATCGGCGTGTTCGACGGCGTGCATATCGGCCACCAGGAGGTGATCCGCCAGACCCTGGCCGACGCTCGAGCCACCGGCGGGTTGGCAGTGGTGATCACGTTCGATTGTCATCCCAACTCGATCGTGGCCCCTCAGCGGAATCCGCCCTTGATCTATTCGATCGCCAAGAAACTCGAGGTCCTGGCGTCGCTCGGCCTGGATGCCACCCTGCTGCTGCACTTTGATCGCGCCTTCAGCCGGCAGACGGGCGAGGAGTTTGCCATCGGATTGGCGCGCGATTTCAAAAGGCTCGAAGGCCTGTTCGTTGGCGCCGATTTCACCTTCGGTTACCGGCGAAGCGGCAACCTGGCTTTGCTCCGGCAGCTCGGTCGCGAATTGGGGTTCGCCGTGCACGAAATAGTGCCGGTAACACAGGGCAGCCACGTCATTAGCAGCACGCTGATTCGCAAATCAATTCGCGCCGGGGATTTTGCCGCCGCCAGCCGGCAGTTGGGGCGGCCTTATTCGCTTTGCGGCAACGTGGTGCGCGGCGACCAGTTGGGCCGGCAAATGGGATTCCCCACCGCCAATCTGGGCGTAAACGGCCTGGCCCTGCCGCCCAACGGCGTCTATGTCGCCCAGGCGCTCCACCAGGAGCGCCGCTACTCCGCCGTGGTCAACATCGGACTCCGCCCAACCCTCGATCATCCCGTGCCCAAATTGCAGGTCGAGGCCCACCTCCTGGGTTTCAAAGGCGACCTGTACGGGGCCGGCCTCGAGCTTTTTTTCGTGTCCAAGTTGCGGGACGAGCGGAAATTCCCCTCCCGCGATTCCCTTGGCGCGCAGATTTCCCGGGACATTGCCGCCGCGGAAAACATACTCCGGGAACTGGACCCTGAACCTTAATTCGAACACCGCCGCCGCAAATGTTGTCGGTTGAACAATAATGCCAAAGGCCATGAGCAACGGTATCAGTGCCATTAACGAAGAAGTCCAGCGGGCAAGCGCGTTTCTACGCCCCCTGTTCGGCGAGATCAACAAGGTGATCATCGGGCAGAAATACCTGGTCGAGCGCTTGGTAATCGGCCTGCTCGCCAACGGTCACCTCCTCTTGGAAGGCGTGCCCGGCCTTGCCAAAACCCTCTCCGTCAAAACGCTCGCGGCCAGCTTGAACGCCAAGTTCTCCCGCTTGCAGTTCACCCCGGACATGTTGCCGGCCGACGTAATCGGCACCCAAATCTACAACCCCGGCTCGGGCCGGTTCACCACCCGCCAAGGCCCCATCTTCGCCCACCTTGTCCTCGCCGATGAAATCAACCGCGCCCCCGCCAAGGTGCAAAGCGCCCTGCTCGAGGCAATGCAGGAAAAACAAGTCACCATCGGCGACCAGACATTCCCCCTCGAGGAACCGTTCCTGGTCCTGGCCACCCAGAACCCGATCGAACAGGAAGGCACTTACCCGCTCCCCGAGGCCCAGATGGACCGGTTCATGTTGAAACTCAAGATCGGCTATCCATCGCGGGAGGAAGAACGCCAAATACTCGAACAAATGGCGCGCACCAACCACCTGCCTTGCGCCCAAGCGGTCATCGACGCCAAGGAAATCCTGGCTGCACGTGAAATATTGAATGATATTTATATTGACGATAAGGTAAAAGATTATATCGTAGATATCGTCTGCGCCACGCGCGATCCCGAGGCCTACCGGATCGATGTAAAACCGTTCATCCAATTGGGCGCCTCCCCCCGCGCCACTATCTCCCTTACACTGGCCGCCAAGGCCCATGCCTTCCTCTATGGCCGCGGCTACGTTACCCCGCAGGATGTCAAAAGCATCTGCCTCGACGTCCTGCGCCATCGCGTAATGGTCACCTACGAGGCCGAAGCCGAGGAGAAAACCAGTGAAACCATCGTCCAAAAACTCCTCGACGAACTGCCCGTTCCCTGATAAAAATCCCAAATCCCAAATCCCAAATCCCAAATCCTAAATCCCTTCTCCCGTGATCCCGCGCGAGCTCCTGAAGAAAATCCGGCTGATTGAACTGCGCACCAACCGCCTGGTGAGCGAAACGCTGGCCGGCCAGTACCATAGCGTTTTCAAGGGGCAAGGGATGAATTTCGACGAAGTCAGGGAGTACCAACCCGGCGACGAAGTCCGCTCGATCGACTGGAATGTCACGGCGCGAATGAACCATCCGTTCGTGAAGAAATTCGTCGAGGAACGGGAATTGACCGTAATGCTGATTGTGGATTTGAGCGGATCGGGCTTGTTTGGATCGGGGGAACAGTCCAAGCGTGAGCTGGCGGCGGAGATCGCGTCGGTCCTGGCATTTTCCGCGATTCGGAACAACGACAAGGTCGGCCTGATTCTGTTTACCGAGACGGTGGAAAAATTCATTCCGCCGCGCAAGGGCCGCCGTCACGTGTTGCGCGTGATCCGGGAAATACTGTATTTCGAACCGGGCAAGCGCGGCACAAACCTGAACGCGGCGCTCGAGTTCC
>JAMCZD010000155.1 GCA_023473405.1 Candidatus Omnitrophota bacterium | reverse complement strand
CGAACTAAATTCACCGGAAATCTGGAGGTTTTCCCGAGGGGTAGTCAGAGGCACGGCGCATTCAGGCGAAAGGATATGGACGCCATGGGCGATCGCATTCCGACAGGCCTCCGCAACCTGATCGGGTGTCCCTCGCAGCAACAACTCCGGATTGTTGATGTTGCCCATCAACGTCATCTTGCCGCTGGCGGCTGCCACGGCTTCCTGGATCGGCACTTGCGACTCGAAATGATAACAGTCGATTCCTGTCCGAGCGAAATATCCCAATCGGTCGGTGGTGTTGCCGCAACAGTGCAAGACGATGGGGCAGCCGATTTCGTTCACGATCTCCTGGTGCAGCGGCAGCAGCATGTCGCGATACGCGAGCGGTGAAACCATTCCGCCCGTCGCATGATCAGCCAGGCAGATGATGTCGGCCCCGGCCTGAACCTGGGCGCGGGCAAAAGCAATCGTCACCTCCTTGAGCGCGTTCAAAGACCGACGCGCCTTGTCCCTATCACACAGGGTGCTGATAAGAAAATCTTCCACCCCGAGCATGTGGTATGACAATGACCATGGCCCCATTACCTTGCCCACGATCACGACGTGATCGCCGTAGTGTTTCCTCAATAATCCCATGGCCTCTAGCACGACCTGGATGGAGGACGACTCCATCCATCCCTGGCGGATGCGAAAATCACCCGTTTCAGCGAAGGGATGCGATCGCACGGCAGGCATCATGTCCGGACCTCCCCAATCCACCCGGCATCCCAGGGCGGCAGCTTCCTGCACGACACTATAAACCGGCATGAGCGTATCGAAACCCAGGATTTCGTGGCCTGCGATTGCCAGACGGGCCATGGATTGAGGCTCCAAATGCGCTTTGGGAAACCAAGCCCCGGTGGCCCGCATTTGGTACACCGTGGCAACGGAAACGACATTGCCCACCGGAACACGATCCGGCTTCCCGCCCAGCATGGCAGTCAAAAAGCGGCGCTTGGGTGACATGACAGGTATCATTGGTTTATCGAACCGAGCAAACACAACAGCCTTCTGCATTTCAATTTATGATCATCCTAATCACGCCGACAAAAAAATCAATCCCAATACATTTTTTGATTGCACCACATCGTTCATTTGTGTAATTGGTTGATCCTATTATTTGATTAAAGCGCGCTTTATGAAGAAAATCCCGCCCATCACCGAGGCCGAATGGAAGATCATGAAGATCCTCTGGGCCAAATCACCCCAGCCGGCCTTTGACATCGTCCAGGCCCTGGTCAAAACCTCCAATTGGCACCCCAACACGATCAAAAGCATGCTCAATCGCCTCTATCGCAAAAAGGCCCTGGGCATTACGAAATACAAGAATCTCTATATCTACCACCCGCTGGTTTCCGAGGAGGACTGTGTGCGCATCGAAAGCGATTCGTTTTTGGAGCGGTTTTTCGGGGGATCGGTCAAGCCCTTGCTGGTCCATTTTGCCAAGCGGCAAAAGCTGTCGGCGGCGGACCTGGAAGAATTGAAGCGGATATTGGAAAACAAGAAGGAATAGGCCTATGAATCCCATCGGTGTTCCGGTTGTGGGCTTGGCATGGCTGTGGCGGGCGTCGTGGCAGGCCTCGGTCCTGGTCTTGCTGGTGCTGCTGACGCAATGGGTCTTCCGCGCCCGGTTGACGCCCCAATGGCGCCATGCCCTTTGGTGGCTGGTGGTGATCCGGTTGATTCTGCCGGTGGCCCCGGAGAGTCCCTGGAGCATCTTTAATCTTGCCCCGTTAACCCGTTTGGAAGGCGGGTGGCAGCCGTTAGCAAACCCGAATCGGACTTCAATAACGCCCGATTTAGGGGCATTGACGCGGGCAGCCATTAAGGCGGATTCGAAATACCTCCCGGCATTTTCTCCCGCCGAACAGCGTGAGTCTAGCCTGGGCGCGCGCCTTGGTTGGCTGGGGAAGCTGGGTTTCGAATATGTCTACAACAACCTCTTTTGGTTTTGGTTGTTGGGGATGGGATTTTATGCCGGGCGCCTCATCGTGGGCATTGCTGGCTATCCCGGCAATTGCGTCGTTGTGAACCGGTGCGTGACCCGACTATGTTGGCCGTTCTGGCGGAATGCCAGAAGCAATTGGGCGTTCGGCGGCGCTTGAGCGTGGTCGCAACGCCAGCGGTCGACAGCCCGGCGTTATTCGGTCTAATCAGGTTGAAGCTCCTGGTGCCAACTGAAATGTTGGAAGCCTTTTCACCGGGAGACTGGCGATATGTGCTGATGCATGAACTGGCCCATATTCGCCGCCGGGACGTGGTGGTAAATTGGCTGATGGCTGGGATGCAGGCGCTGCATTGGTTTAATCCGATCATCGCCTTTGCCTTCTCTCGGATGCGTGCGGACCGAGAACTGGCTTGCGACGCCACGGTATTAACCTTTACGCGCGAAGAGGAAGTGGAACCCTACGGACGAACCATCATCAAGCTGTTGGAACGTTTCGCTCGGTCACCAGCTCGATCCTCGGCGCTGGTGGGAATCCTGGAAAACAAAAAGCAAATGAAACGGAGGATCACGATGATTGCCCAATTCAAAAGAAACAAGCGGTGGCCGGTCCTGGCGGTCCTGTTAATGGGGCTGCTGTGCGCCTTCGCCATGACAGATGCACAAACCGGACCCAATCCAACTGCCTCGGAGCCCATCCCTGAACCTCCTCTGGACGTGGTTGGAGCCACGAATTTAACGGATAACAGACCCGGTTCTGAAACGAATCAGCCTAAACCGGAACAACTTTACACCCGGACATTTAAGCTCGATCCCAACTCCTTTTATCAAATCCTGGAAAACGCCGGTTTCATAAAGCCCGCGCCTTTGCCCAGCCCAAGCGCCGACGATATATATGGTCGCGGGCTCTTTAGCGATGCGACGGTCAGCAACATGGGCAAGTTGCAGGGGAGCACTTATGGCGGGGCAGTTGGCACCGCTCATTACGGCAGTCATCCAGGGATTCAAGGCACCACTGGTCTCCAATGTTCGCCTGACACCGCCAACCAGCGAAGTCTGTTCTCCAGTGACCGAACCGGCATGTTGTTTGTGCGGGCGACCAGGGAGGAATTGGATAAAAAGCCCGACTGGTTGGTAAAGGGTGACAAGATGGACTTTTTTCCGCCGAGTTTCGCATTCCGTGCTTTTGATGTCACAGGCTCTTGGCGATATTGGCCATGATGACTAAAAGTCCGCCAAAGACGACGCAAATGATAATTGCCGCATAGAATTGCCCAAAAAAATAGAAGGACTCCCGAAACTGCGATGACAATTTGGAACAACAGAAGCAGAAGAATGTCGTAGCGATTCCAATCCTCGCTTAAGGTCATCTTTGATTAGACGATGCACCCCCCGGCTTCATCACGGCCAGAAGATTAGGCTCGTTTTCCAACTGAATACATAGTCTGGAAGGCCGTAAACCCAGGAGTCAACAGAAGCGGATTTGTTTCCAGAGCCGGCTCACGCCGGCTGTTTACGGCCGCAAGGATGCACGCGTGTACGCCTTCACGCGCCCCTGGCAAACCGTTTGTTGAGTGCCGCGCAGAAAAGGCTGAGACAGAATAAAGGCATCCGCCGGCGACGAGCAATTTAAGTGATTGGTCAGCCAGGCGATCCCATCTTGTGCAAATGCGACGGTCAAAAGGCCCACCGAAAATCCTCAAAACCCTTGTCCTGAAATTCACGGACCATCGCTTCAGGAATAACCAGGACACTCCTGCCGTCACGAGTAAGCAAAAAAAAAGATACTCCCTCCGAAATCCGTTCTTCGCGCTATCCCACCACTCGGGATGATTTGTCCGGAGGGCATCGGTAAACGCTTTTGACCATTGCTCGCCGTTGGGTTTGTTGGTGTGGCCGAATTGAACCGCTCCAGTTGCGGGAGGACGTCACGAGTTTCATGGCGTCACCGGCGGGGTTCTCACGAGAAATTGGGCCTGAACCGGCTTCAATGACACAAGCTCCGCCACGAAGTTGGTCACCTCAGGCCCAACATCCACAAGAAACGCGTGAATGTGAATGTCGCCGCGATGTCCCTGCGGCTCAGGCGTCGCGACCCATAACCGTCCTTCCGAATCGCGCAACCGCACCGCGAATCTCTCCGGGCCAACCGCGCCATCACTGTGGACGTAGATTGTCACCTTGTCCGAGTAATGGTTGTGCCACTCCGTGACCGTCACCGGACTCGTCCGTTGACTCCGGAGCGTCCATCCGGACGGCGCACCTCCTGCGACTCCCATCACGACAGGCAAGCTTCGCGTCAGGTTACCCCCGGAGAATACGCGTGTCCCGGGCGGGCAAATGCCCATGAGGCAGTTTCCTTTGGTTCCGGACGAAAACGTCGCGTGCCACCAAATGTCGTTGGCCAGGGGGAGGCTGACCGGCGGCGATGTCGCGATCAAGTTTACCGCGTTGGCGTTGGTTGCGTCCGGGAAAACAGTAACCGAAAACCGGAGCACTGGCTGATGAATTCCCAGGTGTTGACCTCGATTACCGACTGGGTCTTCCGCGATCCACTCGGGCTTAGTCCAACCCACCGCGGGCTTGCCGTTCTGGCTGAGTACCCAGCGAGGTTCCCAGTAGCGGCACGGCGTGATCCAGGGCTGCTTGGCCAACTCGTTCGTGCGCGCCTCAAGACCCGCCAAGAAAATTTCCAGTCCGCCGGCCTTTCTTGCCTGCGGCAGCGACCCTCCCGCCCACGTAACGGCGGTGCTTCGGTGTGGGTTTTCGAGAATGCAGCGCTGTGTTTGATTCGTGCGCCAGGGAGTGGCACAGAAAGTCAGTTTCTCCTCGTCGCGCGGGAAGGAATAGAACACATGCCCCATGCGCCAGAAGCCGGCCCCGCCAAACCAGTGGGAATCCCCGGCGCCGAAAAGATCGCCGCGCCGGTTGGCAAATTCGAGGCGGATGCCCTGGCAATCCATGTTTGTGCCCGTGGCCGGATCGACCGCCTCCACCCATACCACCAGCGCCGGTTGCTTGGTTTGGAATTTCGATTCAGGAATCCGAGGCGCGAATTGGTCTCTCAGGGGTTGTGGTATCCAGTTGCCAAATCGTTCGAAGAAATCAGAACGCGGTCCCATCCGGTGTCTGGTGCCAAAAGTCACACCTTCCACAATGAGAATCCGTCCGTCAGCCAACGTCATGCGCGCAAGCGGCCTCGCGGGCGGCAAGCGGTTGGCAGGGACCGCGGATCGCCAACGGTTGATGGCATCCGCGAAGGCAATCAGCATTGCAGCAACCAACAGCAACCCGATCGACCACGACCGCCGAGCCGTCCGTGACGCAGAGGGTGGCTTCGGCGGCAACGCGGGTTCGCTCATGCGATGGGCCCTCCTTGAAAAACAGGTTGCTTGAATCCAACCATGTTTCAGTTTTTTCCTCGTTTTTTCTCGGCGGAAGGGGCCTGCCGCGCTTCTTTCATCAGAATTGAAGATGACTTGTTTTGAAGCGATCGCAATCGGCGGCCATTATAGAGCCTTGGCTTTGGCAAGTACAACACCAAGCCTGTCGCCGGCACCAATGCCGCCAGCAGGCAGAGGCCTAATTGCAGCCGGTTTTTGACCTGGGGGATCACGGTCGGTTTTTACATCTCTATCAACGACTTTAGCAATCTGTTTCTTGCGACCAGCGCCAGGGCGAATACGCTGGAAAGAACGCCCACCGTTCCTAAAGGGTAAGATGGGTGTCGGGATTGGGTTCATGGGTTCGTTGAATCAATTTTTCATTTTTTGGCGGGTTTTTCACTCCGGCGGCTCTTTAATTATGAATCAACGATGACAGACAGCCAAAAATTGCTCGCAGATTATTCCGGGAACGGTTCGGAAACGGCCTTCCGCGAATTGGTCATGCGATACCTTGACCTGGTCTATTCGAC
>JAMCZD010000374.1:3078-5870 GCA_023473405.1 Candidatus Omnitrophota bacterium | reverse complement strand
TGGCAATCGAAGTCAGGGAAGGTAATCGCGGGAAACCTTGTTCGTTCATGTTCTTTACTTTGTAATACAAAGTAGATAGACCAGTGTGCCGTAAAATTGTTCATTCACTAACCCTGAATTCGATTGCCAATAACCATAGAAGCCTAAGCAAAATACCACCTGCAACGATGAATTGTGCCAATAGGGGCGGGGACAGCCTGTTTTTAGTTGCATGGACGCTAGACCTGCCGGATGGCTGTTTCAGCAGAGTCAATACTTGATACTGGCCCTATTGCCACGGCACACGGGGACAGCCTGTCCCCGCTTCCCCTCGCCCTGATCGCCGGTCTGGCCGTCCCGCGTTCCGGAGCCGAAATGGGCATACCCTGATTTTGGGGTATTTACAGCTTGGTGTTAGTGCTGCAGGCTGCCGATAGTCCGCGATTGATCAGAACCCTGGGGCTCGTCTCAGGCGAGAACGGCATTGAGCGTCACGGCTACGAGAGGAAGCTCGGGTTCGGGCTAACCAGGGTGGCCCGTAATAGAAGCATCGATTTAACGAGCTTGGGGGTGGGGAAGGCCAGGTTGGCCATAGGCACAGACGGCCAGCCTGGCCTTTAAATCACAATTCGCGGAGGGCGTTTTCCCGATTAGAATCGGATGTTGTGGAAAGCATCCTCGACTTACCGGAAAAGGTCTGGGGTGTGAGACAAAATTCTTCGTTCCCTTTTTGCCCCTGGTGTACGAAATCCGCATGCTAGAAGCGAATCGATGGCATGTATTTGTCTCACGCCCAAACGCCCGCCGCCTTTATCTTTGTCATTGAATATTTGGTTGGAATTGGTAATTCTCGGCCATATTTTTTCCGGAGCAACAACGATGAAACGCACAAATAGCGGTACTCGGATGAGCGGCGCGAACAATGCTGTCGCGCTGTTCGGGGTATGCGCCGCCGTTCGAGCGAACCAAGCGACAACTTAAAGCAATTGCCATGAACCAAAATCAATTCCCGAAACTGCATAACGCGATGTGGCCAGGCCTGGTGGGCAAAGGCAGCCCCGGCGCCGAACCGTGCATCGACCTGGACACCATGCTCGACCTGACGGCCAAGGCCGATGTCAACGGTGTCAAGTTCGATGGCGTGGACATTTTCCTGTTTGATCCGCATATCAATATCGATTCCACCGATGACGATCTGAAACGGATTGCGGACAAAATCCGCGCCCGCGGTCTGGTGGTGGGGTCCGTGGTTGCCCCGATTTGGCCGCCTACCGGTGGCGGGTCCGCAATGGGCGGTGAAGAGGACCGCAAAAAGTTTGTGGGCCAGGTCCGCAAAGGATGCCGGATAGCGGCCAAGTTGCGCGAATTAGGCGCGCGCCCGTATGGGGTGGTCCGCATCGATTCGGCCTGCGGGGTTGCCGAATGGGCAAAGGACCCCGAGGGGAACACGAGGTTGATCGCGCAGACCTTCCGTGAGGCATGCGAAGTTGCGGTAGGCTTTGGCGAGCGGTTGGCGGCTGAAGGCGAGATTTGTTGGGGAGGAATGCATAGCTGGAAGCAAATGATCAAGTTGTTGGAGGCAGTCGATCGGCCCAAAACGCTCGGTTTCCAGGCCGATATGGCCCATACCCTCCTCTACACGCTCGGCTATAATGCGCCGGAGGACGCCTTGCTGCCACAGAACTGGGATTGGTCCGATCCAGTCAAGTTGGACGAGGCCATGAAAAGCCTCACCGCGGCACTCCGCCCGTGGACCATCGATTTTCACGTGGCCCAAAACGATGCGACCGTCAAAGGTTCCGGCACGCACGAGAAGACCGGGCATCACTGTCTGCCCAAGGATCCCAATGGCAAGTTGGACATTCCGCGCCACGCGGGATTCTGGTTGCGCGACGGCGCCGGCCTGATCACCAAGCACATGCGCCATGTGTGCTGGGATGGTTGCATGTTCCCGAATTCTGTCATGATGAACCAGCAGACCTGGAACGATATTCTAACCGCCATGATCGCGGTTCGCGCCGCGCACGGATGGATCGAGGCCCCGGGCACCGGTTCGGGCAAGACCGAAAGGTCAACAGGAACAACTCGGGCGCCGATGGCCGGGTTGAAGAAAGGAAGTGTCAAGAAAGGAAAGAAGAAGTAATTAATTTGCCGCTGGCAAACACCGGGGACGCGCGGAAACCTATGTCAAACGGGCTCGTCATAGCGCCGGTGTTTCGGTGCGGTTAATCCAAGAACCATAATGAAAACACTCAATGTCGGACTTATCGGTTGCGGCTTCATGGGCCGCACTCACTCGAACGCACACTGCAAGGTCAACCATTTCTTTGACCTGGAATACCGGCCCGTGCTGAAGGCAATCTGCGACTCCAACGAGCCTAAGGCAAAGGCCTTTGCCGAGCAATGGGGGTATGAATCGGTCGAAACGGATTGGAAGAAACTCCTGGCCCGTGACGACATAGATTTTGTGGACATCTGCCTGCCGAACAATCTCCACCTCGAAGTGGCATCGGCCGCCGCCAAGGCTGGCAAGATGATCCTGTGCGAGAAACCGCTGGCACGAAACGGGCAGGAAGGAGCCCGAATGGTTCAGGCAGTCGAGAAGGCCGGCGTGCCGAATATGATTTCCTATAACTACCGACGCATCCCCGCTGTTACCTTGGCCAAGAACCTGATCGACGAGGGCCGGCTCGGCCAAATCTTTCACTATCGCGCCAAGTTTCTCCAGGACTGGACGATCTCGAAAGACCTGCCCCAAGGCGGGGACGCCCTGTGGCGGCTCGATGTCAAAGTGGCTGGGAGCGGGGGTACCG
>JAMCZD010000374.1:0-3068 GCA_023473405.1 Candidatus Omnitrophota bacterium | reverse complement strand
TGGGAGCGGTGTGACCGGCGATTTGCTGGCGCATTGCATCGATACCGCCCTTTGGCTCAACGGTCCTATCGACAAGGTCAGCGCCATGACCGAGACGTTCATCAAGGAACGTAAACACCAGCTAACCGGCAAGGTCGAGAAGGTCGGCATTGATGATGCCTGCGCGTTCATGGCCCGATTCAGCAACGGTTCCATGGCCACGTTCGAGTCCACGCGGTATGCACGGGGGCACAAGGCACTGTATACGTTCGAGATCAACGGCGAGCATGCCTCGATCGCCTGGAACCTGCATGACCTGCATCGGCTCGAATATTTCGAGCATCGTGACCCCGGGATCGTGCGCGGCTGGCGTTCCATTCACGTTACCGACGCCGATCATCCGTACATGAAGAATTGGTGGGTGCCCGGCTTGCAGATCGGGTACGAACACTCCTTCGTTCATCAGTTGGCCGACTATCTCACTGCCTTGGCCAAAAAGGAACGACCGCATCCGGACTTCCGCGATGCCTTGGAGACACAGCTAGTTTGCGACGCCATCTTGAAGTCGGCCAAGTCTGGCAAATGGGAAAAGGTCGCCAAGGCGAAGTGATCCAGGGAAAGAGCAGGCGCGCCAGAGGCAAGGGTCCCGCCTCGATTCAGAGCCAATTATCGAACGAGGCAGGACCTCAAACCGGCGCTCCCCATCGAACCTGGATCAAATTTTTGAGAATTGGTCATTAGTTATTGAATCCATAGCGGGCACGCCATTCCCCTGCTCGGCCTTGCCTGCGGAATCCTTCTTCAATGACCAATGATCAATTTTTAATCCTCAATTTTCAATTGACCTGCGCCCCGATTACGGCCCGTTTTCCGATTCAAGGACCTTAATATCGGTAATTTTCGGCTTTGTATGGACCCTCGACGGAGACGCCGAGGTAGGCGGCTTGTTTGGGGGTGAGCCGGGACAGTTTGACGCCGAGTTTGCCCAGGTGGAAACGCGCTACCTTTTCATCAAGCAATTTGGGCAGGACGTATAATTGGCCACGCGTGTATTTGCCGGAGTTCCGGTTTTGCCAGAGCTCGATTTGCGCGAGAACCTGGTTGGTGAAGCTGGCGCTCATGACAAAGCTCGGATGACCAGATGCGCATCCCAGGTTGACCAGGCGTCCTTCGGCGAGCACATAGAGGACCTTGCCGTTCGGCCAGGTGAACTGGTCCACCTGCGGCTTGATGTTGAGCCGCTTCAGCGTGGGGTCCTGGTAGAGCGACTCGACGTTCACCTCGCTGTCGAAGTGGCCGATATTGCACACAATCGCCCCGCTTTTCATTTGGTCCATGTGTTCGCGCCGGATGACGTCGATGCAACCGGTGGCGGTGACAAAGATATCGCCGATGGAAACCGCTTCTTCGAGGGTAACGACCTGGTAACCCTCCATCGCGGCCTGCAGTGCGTTGATCGGGTCGACCTCGGTTACCAGCACGCGGGCGCCCATTCCTGTGGCCGAGTGCACGCACCCCTTGCCCACATCGCCATAACCGCACACCACGACGACCTTGCCGGCGACCATCACATCGGTGGCGCGTTTTACGCCGTCGAGGAACGATTCACGGCAGCCGTAGAGATTGTCGAACTTGCTCTTGGTGCAAGAGTCATTCACGTTGAAGGCGGGGACTTTGAGGTTGCCCTGGGCGACGCGCTGGGCGAGGCGATGAACGCCGGTGGTGGTTTCCTCGGTGAGGCCCACGATGCCGGGCAACAATTCCGGGTATTTGTCGTGCACCATGTTGGTAAGGTCACCGCCGTCGTCTATGATCATCGCCAACTGTGAATGATCAGGCCAGCGGAGGGTCTGCTCGATGCACCAGTCGTATTCTTCGAGGCTCTCGCCTTTCCAGGCAAACACGGGAATGCCTCGAGCGGCAATGGCGGCGGCGGCATGGTCCTGAGTCGAGAAGATGTTGCAACTGGACCAGCGCACCTCGGCGCCGAGCTGGACGAGGGTTTCAATAAGCACTGCCGTCTCGATGGTCATGTGCAGGCAACCCGCAATTCGGGCGCCTTTGAGCGGCAACTGGCCGGCGAACTCCTCGCGAACCGCCATCAGGCCCGGCATCTCCAACTCGGCCATCCGGATTTCTTTGCGGCCCCAATCGGCTAGGCTAATGTCTTTTACCTTGTAATCGTGCGAAGCGCGCGGCTTGGCGGGTTCCACCGCCGAGGAGTCGTGGCTACGGTTGTCTTTTTTTGTCGTAGTGGTTGAGGTGCTCATAATGATTCAGTTGATGGTCCTTGGTTAAGAGTCGGACAGTTAAACCGGGCACAGATTTCATCGAGGAGAACGCCAGGAGTCGAGAGATGAATCCTTGGTCTCACGGCGCCTTCCGCTGGTAAGGTGGTTCACTTTATCGCCTTTTTCAGTGCGGCCACCTGGTCCGTCCTTTCCCAAGTGATGCTGGCCAAATCATCGATCTTGCCGAAATGACCGTAATTGGTGGTCTTGAGGTAGATGGGGCGAAGCAGGTCCAATTGCTTGATGATCTGCATCGGTTTGAAACTGAATACCGTTTGGACCGCTTGCGTAATCGATTCATCACTTACCTCCCCGGTGCCAAAGGTGTCCACGCTGATGGATACCGGGTCCGGATGCCCGATGGCGTAGGCGAACTGGATTTCCACCTTCTTGGCCAGGCCGGCCGCCACGATGTTCTTGGCGACGTAACGCGCCATGTAAGCGGCGCTCCGGTCCACTTTTGAAGGGTCTTTGCCGCTGAACGCCCCACCCCCGTGACGCCCCATGCCCCCGTATGTATCAACAATGATCTTGCGACCCGTCAGCCCGGTATCCCCTTGGGGGCCGCCTATGACGAACCTTCCGGTGGGATTGATCATGAAAGTGGTGCGGCTGTCGAGCATCTCGGCGGGCAGCACCTTCCTGATCACCTCATCGATGATGAACGGCTTTATCGTGTGGTGCTTCACATCGGCGGCATGCTGAGTGGAGACGACCACATTGGTGATTCGCACCGGCCGGCCATTTTCATACAGGACTGAGCCCTGGCTCTTCGCCGCGGGCCTGCGCCATTTGACC